>NZ_JAMYLP010000038.1:0-50903 GCF_040318085.1 Mesorhizobium sp. M1322 | reverse complement strand
CGAAGCCTGGGTCTTCATCGCCCACATCCGCCTGCTCACGCGTCGCCTCGCAAGACCTTGAAATTGCACCAGTCGTTTTGATTCAGACACTTAGGCTTTTGGCGCGCTCGAAGTATTCCCATAACACCAGCCGTTCCTCGAGCCGATATTATCCTGTTGCTGCTCGCTCGTCACTGGCCTAGCGTCGGCCCTCGGCATAGCCGTGGGAAGACAAGTCGCGGGCAAAAAAATGCGGAAAGCAGTCGTCTCTCTGGGGGTGCTGACAGTTCTAGCCGCGGGGGCGATTGGCGGGTTGCTGATCACGTCAACCGCAGTTCTCTACCACGACGAAAAGGATCCAACGGACGGGTTCATCTGCCATTATTTCACGGGCGTAGGGACGTTCACGACGCCAAGCTATGCGGTGACTGGCTGCCCGCAGTTTATCAGAATTGGGTTCTAGGCGGGCTCTAGTCCCTCGTTCGAATGCTGCTATTGCATTAGCTCCCGCGCACTTTGCACCGATGTCGACGCGTCGGGTCTAAAAGGGGAACTCCATGGACACACTCGTGACGACGGCCCGGCAGTTTTGCCAAGGCGATCCAGGCGCTGCCATGGTCGAATATTCGATCCTCGTCGGCATCATTGCCGTAGCAGCGATACTTGCGATCCTGGCGATCGGTGGCTGGGTCACCGGGCGTTTTACCGGCCTGTGCGCCGCGCCCGCGCTCTCACTGCCTGAGAAGGGTCGGAGTTCGTTGCGCCGGCCCGTTTACGAAATTCTGTACGAACGACACCGCCACCCAGATTTCGAAGCCCGCTGTGGAGGTGGCCTGTACGCTATAGGAGTTTGTTGCATTAGGGCCAGTTGCATGGCCGCAACCTTGCGGATGTTGCCAGCCACTCGACTGGCCTTCGGCATCCAGTGTCAAGCCAGAGCACGACACTGTTAGTTGACGGCCAACGCCGTTGGCGCTGCGATGACAGCCTCCGCTAGCGGCTAGGGTGCTTATGGTGGGATCGGGCGCGTTGAAGCGCCTATTCTGATTCTTTCGCCTCTTCCTTTTTCAGGATCGGCGTCTCGGCAATTGTCGGCGTGTTCGCGACGCTTGCGACCTTGGTTTGAGGATCTACGCTTGCCGTCTTGGTTTGCTGATCTACGGAAGCCGTTGTTTTATTGTGGCCAACACATTCCGCTGCGGCGCCGGACACCGAAAGGCCCAGAGCGGCGACAACTAAGAGAGCGGTCTTCATCCTATGGCTCCTGCTTCGTTGTTGAGGGTACCGGAAAAGATTAACGGCATATCCCACGCTCGAAAAGTCAACTTTTCGTGCCCGCCCCCAACGAAAATAATTGCAATAGGCGGACACGACGTCCCGCGTTTCGGCCTCATCTGGGCGAATTCGGCATGGACAATAAACCGACCCACGCCTTGCAGCACGACTTTCTCGTTCCCAGATGTTACAAAGACTTAATGCGCATCGCTTGAACTATCTCTTGAGAGCGACGCGCTTTGGTGAAACTGCGGATCAGGGATTCTCGACCGTGTCCTCAACGGCGTTCGCTGTCGATTTGACGTCCCTGCCGACGCCGCGAACGGTATTGGCGCAGGCTGAAAGAGCCAAGGCGCAAGCGATAATGGCAATCGGCGCGATACGTAACAGTTTCATGAATGGTGTCTCCCTCAACAAATAGATTTGCCCGACAGCAACGAAGATCGGTTAAACTGGTTCCATGAGCCTCGCGCGAAAACAGCAATTCGATCAAGGCGACAGGCTGCTTGTCATCGCCTGCGGGATGATTGCGCGCGAAGTTCTGGCCGTCAAGGAGCAGCTGGGGCTCGACCATCTCGACCTGACCTGCCTGCCGGCGGAGTTCCATTTCTACCCGGACCGCATCGCGCCCGCCATGGACAAGGCAATCGAAAAGGCCAAGGCGGAAGGCTACAGAAACATCTTCGTCGGCTACGCCGATTGCGGCACCGGCGGCCTGCTCGACCGCGTCTGCGAGAAGCATGGCGTCGAGCGCATGGCCGGGCCGCATTGCTTTGCCTTCTACCAGGGCATGGACGCCTATGCGAAAATCGCCGACGACGACATGATGTCGTTCTACATGACTGATTTCCTGTGCCGGCAGTTCGACGCCTTCTTCATGAAGCCGCTCGGCCTCGACAGGCATCCGGAGCTGATCAAGGACTATTTCGGCAATTATGAAAAGCTGGTCTATATCGCCCAGACCGACGATCCGGAACTCGACAAGGTCGCCGAGAAAGCCGCGAAAATGCTCGGCCTCGCCTACGAGCGCCGCTCGACCGGCTATGGCGACCTGACGGCGGAGCTGGCCAGCGCCGCCGCACACGGCTGACCGTTCGTTCAGGCGGCTCTTTCTTCGGCTGCGAGCGCGGCAAGCACATCGGCAAAGCTCGTCTTGCAGATGAAGCCCAGCCTGTCCCTCGCCCGCGAGGCGTCGTAGACGCGGTCGATCGAGGAAAACATTGTCCAGCCCTTTCGCGCATAGAGCGCCGGAAATTCCGGAAAATAACGCGCGACGACGGACGGGGCGTCGGCGATCAATGCCTCGCAATCAACGGGCCGAAACGGTGTTGGCGCGGAAACGATGAAGATGTCGAAGCCCAGTTGCGGCGCCTTCTCCAGCGCCGCGATATGGGCCTCGGCGGCATCTTCCACGGTCAGCCGGCGGAACAACAGCTCATTGGCCTTGGTGTTGGCGTCCGACTGCTCGATCGCATGCGCCATGTCGTCTGCCTCCGGAAAGAACCGGGCGGTGCGCAGCACGATCACCGGCAGTCCGGATTGGATGTGATAGAGGCGGCAAAGATGTTCAGCCGAAAGCTTGGTGACGCCGTAGATGTTGCGCGGCTCGGGCGACATGTCTTCCGTCAGCCAGGCGGCCTTTCGCGCACCGCCGGTCGAGCCGGCGCGTATGGTTTTCGAGATCATCAGCGAGGTCGTCGATGTGAAGACGAAACGCTGAACGCCTGATACTACTGCCGCGTCGAGCAGGTTGAGCGTGCCGCGCACATTCGTCTCGATGAAATCCTCATTTCGTTGGTGTTCGATGTCAGGCTTATGAAGCGCGCCGCTGTGGACGATCGCCTCGATGCGGTTTTCCCTGAACGTTCGCATGACTAGGTCACGGTCGGCGACCGAGCCGATCACCTGGGTTTGCGCCGACGCGACAGGATCGAGGCCGATGACGTCGTGGCCAAGGGCCCGCAGGCGCGGCGCGAGCGCGCTGCCCAGCCAGCCTGACGATCCCGTAAGCAAGATCCGCATCGGCGAAACCACCATTTTTAAAGCTGATCGCTGTTAAGCATGGATGACAGGCCGCCGCGAACGGGTAAGTTGTATGCCAAACGAGAAAACAGGCTGTTCCAGCAGTCGACCGGGAAACGCACCATGATTGCTCGCCTCTTGATCGCCGCAGGCGTTGTCTGCTTCGCCCTGCCCGCGCTCGCCGATGGCGAGGTGCAGAAATTGATCACGCCCGCCGACAAGGTGCGGCTCGACAAATATGACGAGACACGCAAGGCAGCCCTTGACGAAGCCAAGGCCGGCGACGCCGCCGAGGTCAAGCAGCTCGACGCCGTGCTGGCAAAGCCGCTGGTCTCGTTTTCCGACAAGGACCTGACCGGCCACTGGCAGCACCATCAAGGCCGGCGGGCTGAGCCCGCTCGTCATCTACGGCTGGTTCAAGTGCAAGGTGAGCGACGGTGGTTCGGGCTGGATGCTGGAAAAACTCACCGGCTCGCAGCGCACCAAGGGCCGTTTCTTCGACGACGACGAAAAGCGCGCGATCTATCTCGGCTCTTTCTATGTCAACAACGATCCCGCAAAACCCTATGGCAGCGGCCCGCAAAGCGACCAGGTCGGCTACGCCTTTCGCAACAGCGCCAACGAATGGCGCATCGAGTTCCCGGCGCCCTATTACGAATCGAAGCTCGACATCCTTGAATTCAAGCGCTGAGCCCGCGGCCCTGACACCCAACCCGATCATCAAGATTAACCCGGCGGTCTAGCATCCTACGCGCTAAGACTATGTCTTTACGGGCGACACGTCGCGGCCTGCCTTCGAAACAGTGGTAGACCGGCGTAAAAAACCGGTGTCTGGTAACGAGCGCCGATTTACCGGACAGCGCCCCGGCGATAAACTTGCCTGCATGAGCGAAATCGACCACCGCACAATCATCGCCGGTCTGTCGGCCGCGGATCGTCGCGACCTCACCGCCAAACTGGATAGGCCTGGCATAGTCCGGCTGGCCGTTCACGGCGGGCTGGTTGTCGTGTTGGGAATGCTGATCGCCGCCCGCATTCCGTTCTGGCCGGTTCTCGTGCTGCCGCAGGGGATCCTGATCGTCTTTTTCTTCACGCTGTTGCACGAGACCATCCACGAAACGGCCTTCAGGACGCCGTGGCTCAATCGCGCCATCGCCGTCGTGACCGGCTTCCTGATCCTGCTGCCGCCGGCATGGTTCCGCTATTTCCATTTCGCGCACCATCGCCACACGCACGATCCGGACAATGATCCCGAACTGATGAGCCCGAAACCGGAGACCATTGGCCAGTATCTGCGCTATCTCTCCGGCTTCCCCTATTGGAGCGGCATGGCGCGCGTGATCGTCGTCAACGCCGCCGGCCGCAACCGCGACGTCTTCGTGCCGGAAAAGGGCCGCGACAAGGTGAGTTCGGAAGCACGTTGCTTTCTGATCGCCTATGCGGTGCTGCTGGCGGCCTCCCTTGCCGTGCAGTCGGCGCTGCTGCTGTGGGTCTGGATTGTGCCGGTGCTCGTCGGCCAGCCGTTTTTGCGGGCCTATCTGCTGGCCGAGCACGCGCTCTGCCCGCATGTCGCCAACATGCTCGAAAACACCCGCACCACCTTTACCACACGGCTGGTGCGCTTCGTGGCGTGGAACATGCCGTACCACTCCGAGCACCATTCCTATCCGGCCGTTCCCTTTCACCGTCTGCCGCGTTTCCATCAGATCGTCGCCGAACACCTGCGCACGACCGAGCGAGGCTATATCCGCTTCCACAGGAACCTTGTCGGCAGCTTCGATCGTCGCACCGGCTGATCCAAACCAAGCGAAATATCGAAAACTCTCACCTTTCCTTTTGCGGCCTCCAATTGCGTCGCTTTTGAATGCGCGCGCGTCGTCCCATAACAAGCAGCCCAACAGCGCTTCCGGCAATGCTCCGAACCACTGCATCGGCCCGAAGATCGATCTCCGGAAAGCACGATGCAGCTGAGTCAAAGTGGTAGAGCGTCCTTTGTGCATCCGATTGGACGCACGGCGCTCTACGGGAGTAGGAATTCATGGCCGATCTGATCGTCGTCTACTGGCGCGACATCCCCGCCCAGGTCATCGTCAAGAAAGGCCGGCAGAACGCCAAGCGCGAACTGCCGCTGCGCTTCACCGAGGCGATCGACATGTGTGCGATGCGCACCGGCGCCGGCGGCACCGACGACTACCTGGCCGAATGGCGCAAGGCCGACCCCGTGCCGGTCAGCGACGATCTTGAAGGCGAAGCTGAAAAAGCCTTTCAGGATATCGACGCGAAATACGACCGCGAGCGGCTGGTCGCTCTGGTCAAGGCGGGCGGAAAAGATGTCTGAAACAACCCCGGCGGTTACCCAGGCCACTCTGGTCAAGAAGGCAGCGCCGAAATCCGACTACAAGCCTGCCGACGTATCGCCGCAGCGGCGCGTGCAGCGCTCCTTCGCGGTCAGGCTGTGGTCCGTGCGCCACTCGCGACTGCTCGAATGGTTCTACGCCAGATTCGCCGACATGTTTCTGCTCCTCCATCCGCTGTGGAAGAGCATCGGTTACAGCCGCGTCGAAGGCCCCATCAAATTCGTCGAAAAACGCGTCAAGGGTTTTATGTTCGATTGCCGCATGTGCGGGCAGTGCGTCCTTTCTTCCACCGGCATGTCGTGTCCGATGAATTGCCCCAAGCAATTGCGCAATGGCCCTTGCGGCGGTGTGCGCGCCAACGGCAATTGCGAGGTCGAGCCTGATATGCCGTGCGTCTGGGTCAAGGCCTGGGAAGGTTCGCGCAATATGGTGCATGGCGACAAGATTCTCGACGTGCAGAAGCCGGTCGACCAGTCGCTGCGCGAGACTTCGGCCTGGCTGCGGGTGACAGCACAGGCTGCCGCCGCGCGCGAAGCCTCGCGCAACACTCCCAATCCTGGGGCACCGGCATGATCGGCCGCCAGCCCGACGAGAACCCGGCCGGCATCCATCTGCCGCTCGACCCCCTGCCCGGCCACACCTCACGCGGCCGGCTGGAGCGCGTCCTGAGGCGCGGCGAGTTCGCGGTGACGACCGAGCTCAACCCGCCCGACAGCGCCGATCCGGAGGACGTCTACAACCGCGCCAAAATCTTCGACGGCTGGGTTGACGCCATCAACGCCGTCGACGCGTCGGGTGCCAACTGCCACATGTCGTCGGTCGGCATCTGTGCGCTGCTGACCCGCATGGGCTATGCCCCGATCATGCAGATCGCCTGCCGCGACAGGAACCGCATCGCCATCCAGGGCGATGTGCTAGGCGGGGCGGCGATGGGCGTCGCCAACATGCTGTGCCTGACAGGCGACGGCGTGCAGGCCGGAGACCAGCCCGGTGCCAAGCCGGTGTTCGATCTCGACTGCATGTCACTGCTGGAAACCTGCCGTATCATGCGCGACAACGGCAAGTTCCTGTCCGGCCGAAAGCTGACGACGCCGCCTCAGCTTTTCCTCGGTGCGGCGATCAACCCTTTCGCGCCGCCGATCGATTTCCGCCCCTACCGGCTGGGCAAGAAGATCGCCGCCGGTGCACAGTTCGTGCAGAGCCAGTACTGCTTCGACGTGCCGATGTTCCGCACCTACATGCAGCAGGTCCGCGATCTCGGTTTCACGGAAAAATGCTTTATCCTGTGTGGCGTCGGGCCGCTGGCCTCGGCCAAGACGGCCAAATGGATCCGCTCCAACGTGCCGGGCATTCATATCCCCGATTCGATCGTCAAGCGGCTGGAAGGCGCCCAGGACCAGAAGAAGGAAGGCAAGCAGCTCTGCATCGACATCATCAACGAGGTGAAGGAAATTCCCGGCGTCTCCGGCGTCCATGTGATGGCCTATCGCCAGGAGGAATACGTCGCCGAGATCGTCGATGAATCGGGCGTGCTGAAGGGCCGTCAGCCCTGGAAACGCGAAATCCGCCGCGACGACCAGCTCGTCGCCGACCGGCTCGACCACATATTGCACGACGAGATCACCGAAACGCAGGTCGACATGGTCAAGACCGCGCATTGATGGCGCGGACGGTCACCATTCGCTTGATTGAAATCAGAAACGATATAAAGAAGTCTTTATATCACGAGGGAGAGATTTCATGACCCGGACGATCGTCGCCTCGGCGACACGAGAAATCATCATCGGCTTCGACCAGCCCTTCTGCGTGATTGGTGAGCGCATCAATCCGACCGGGCGCAAGAAGCTCGCGGCCGAGATGATCGCGGGCAATTTCGATACCGTCATCAGGGACGCGCTGGAACAGGCCGCCTGCGGCGCGACTATGCTCGACGTCAATGCAGGCGTCACCTCGGTCAACCCGAACGAGACCGAACCCGGTCTGCTGGTGCAGACGCTGGAGATCGTGCAGGGCCTGGTCGACCTGCCGCTGTCGATCGACAGTTCGGTGACCGCGGCGATCGAGGCGGCGCTCAAAGTCGCCAAGGGCCGTCCGCTGGTCAATTCCGTCACCGGCGAGGAAGAGAAGCTCGAAGCCATCCTGCCGCTGGTCAAGAAATACAATGTTCCGGTGGTTGCCATCTCCAACGACGAGACAGGCATTTCGATGGATCCGGACGTGCGCTTCGCCGTCGCCAAGAAGATCGTCGAGCGCTGCGCCGATTTCGGCATTCCGGCACATGACGTGGTCGTCGACCCGCTGGTCATGCCGATCGGTGCGCTGGGCGACGCCGGCCGCCAGGTCTTTGCCCTCCTGCGCCGGCTGCGTGAAGAGCTCAAGGTCAACACCACCTGCGGCCTTTCCAATATCTCGTTCGGCCTGCCGCACCGCCACGGCATCAACGCCGCCTTCATCCCGATGGTGATCGGCGCTGGCATGACCTCGGCGATCATGAATCCGGTGCGTCCGCAGGAGATGGAAGCAGTGCGCGGCGCCAATGTGCTGAATGGCACCGACGAGAACTGCACCAACTGGATCAGGACCTACAAGGACTACAAGCCGGCCGAGGGCGGCCAGGCGATCGCGGCGCCCACGCAAGTCAATGCGCCGGGCGAAGGCAATGGCAATGGCGGCCGCCGGCGCGGCGGCCGTGAAGCCCGGATGGCCCGAGGATAAGCGCAATCGTGAACTCTCCTGCCAACATCACCGATCCACTCGTGCTGTTCATGCCGTCCGGCAAGCGCGGGCGGTTTCCGGTCGGCACGCCGGTGCTCGATGCCGCACGCCAGCTCGGCGTCTATGTCGAGAGCGTGTGCGGCGGACGCGCCACCTGCGGGCGCTGCCAGATCGAGGTGCAGGAAGGTAACTTCGCCAAACACAAGATCGTCTCTTCCAACGACCACATCTCGCCCAAAGGGGCGAAGGAGGAGCGATACGAACGCGTGCGCGGCCTTCCCGAACGGCGCCGGCTGTCCTGCTCGGCGCAGATCCTCGGCGATCTCGTCGTCGACGTGCCGCAGGATACGGTGATCAACGCACAAACCATTCGCAAGGACGCGGACACCAGGGTCATCGCCCGCGATTCGGCAATCCACATGTGCTATGTCGAGATCGAAGAGCCCGACATGCACAAGCCGCTAGGCGATCTCGATCGCCTGAAGATCGCGCTGATGAAGGACTGGGGGCTCAAGAGCCTCGATTTCGATTTCCATCTGTTGCCGCAGGTGCAAGGCATCTTGCGCAAAGGCAATTGGACCGCGACCGCCGCCATTCACAAGGATGCCGACAGCGAGACCGCGCGGGTCATCTCTTTGTGGCCCGGCCTCAAGAACGAGGCCTACGGGCTTGCCTGCGATATCGGCTCGACCACTATCGCCATGCATCTGGTGTCGCTGCTGTCGGGCCGCGTCGCCGCCTCGTCGGGCACGTCGAACCCGCAGATCCGCTTCGGCGAGGATCTGATGAGCCGCGTTTCCTATGTGATGATGAACCCGGACGGTCGCGAAGGCATGACGGTCGCGGTGCGCGAGGCGATCTCGGGTCTCGTCGATAAGGTTTGCGCGGAAGGCAACGTCCAGCGCAACGACATCCTGGATTCCGTCTTCGTCGGCAATCCGATCATGCACCATCTGTTCCTCGGCATCGATCCCACCGAACTCGGCGGCGCGCCCTTCGCGCTTGCCGTCTCGGGTGCCGTGCACATCAAGGCGTCGGATATCGGCCTGAAGCTCAACCAGGGCGCCAGGCTCTACATGCTGCCTTGCATCGCCGGCCATGTCGGCGCTGATGCGGCCGCGGTGACACTGTCGGAGGGCCCGCACCGCCAGGACGAGATGATGCTGATCGTCGATGTCGGCACCAATGCCGAGATCGTGCTCGGCAATCGCCAGCGCGTGGTGGCGGCCTCCTCGCCCACCGGTCCGGCCTTTGAGGGCGCGGAAATCTCCGGCGGCCAGCGCGCCGCGCCCGGCGCCATCGAGCGCGTCCGCATCGATCCCGACACGCTGGAGCCGAAATACCGCGTCATCGGCTCGGAACTGTGGTCCGACGAGCCCGGCTTCCTCGACAGCGTGCAGGCAACCGGCGTCACCGGTATCTGCGGCTCCGGCATCATCGAGGTGGTCGCCGAAATGTATCTGGCCGGCATCATCTCCGAGGACGGCGTCGTCGACGGCGGGCTTGCCGTCCGCTCGCCGCGGGTCACCGCCAATGGCCGCACCTTCTCCTACGTGCTGAAGGAGGGCGAGCCCAGGATCACCATCACCCAGACCGACGTGCGCGCCATCCAACTCGCCAAGGCAGCGCTCTATGCCGGCACCAAGCTGTTGATGGAAAAGCAGCATACTGATCATGTCGACCGCATCCACTTCGCCGGCGCCTTTGGCTCGTTCATCGATCCGAAATACGCCATGGTGCTGGGACTGATCCCCGACTGCGATCTCGACAAGGTCTCGGCCGTCGGCAACGCCGCCGGTGCCGGCGCGCGCATGGCGCTCTTGAACCGCGGCTATCGCCGCGAGATCGAGGAAACGGTGAGCCGGATCGAGAAGATCGAGACCGCGCTGGAGCCGAAATTCCAGGAGCATTTCGTCTATGCCATGGCGCTGCCGAACAAGATCGACCCGTTCCCGAAATTGTCGGCAGCTGTGAAACTGCCACCGCGCAAGACGGTCAGCGAAGACGGGATTGCCGGCGATGCCGCCCCGCGGCGGCGTTCGCGCGAGGGACACGCGGCGCGGCGCGGCCGGGGATAGTATCCCGCTGCTAAAAGCTGCAGTTCGCCCTCATTCTCGTTTGCATGCAAATGTTTCCGGATCGGCCCAAACTGAAACAAGGCGCTGTTTTCGTGAAATCCACCAGATACATCTGCGGCGCATTTAACCGGCATCGAACGGCAGGCAGGAAATAACTTTCGGCCGCCGCAGCACTCCAAGGGAGATGAAGATGTCGATGTTCGAAAGCCTCGGCCGCTATAGGGCGGCCATCAAGCACGCGCACAGCAGGAACAAGTCCGTCCGGGCCATGAACAGCCTGCCGCCCGAAATTCAGAGGGACATCGGCTGGCCCGTGTCGCCGCGCGAAGACCCGCAGGTCACCCTCTCGGCCCTGCTTCTGGGTTCGGCGCGCTGATGACCTTCGCCGACAAAACCATGCGGCGGCCAACGCGCGGGAGCCTAAACGCGCCCCCGGCGGCAAGCGACCGTTGGCTGCGCGCCGCACTGCTGCCCCGACGCTGAGCATTGCGGCGAGCCACGACCGGATGCTGGCCTTGATTGCCAGCCAGATCACACCGCCGTGTTGAGGCCGCGCAAATCTTGACATTCTGGGCGAAGGCACGATCTTCGATAGCGAGGGGTTCTCTTAGTCGGCTCAGCCGAAGTCCGTGTGTCCGCATGCCAAGTATCAAAAGCCACGTCGTTTCCTTCGTGCTCAGGTATAGCCGCAAGAAAGCCTTCTCCAGCCCGGAAAACCTGCAGCGCTGGATTGCCTATGCGCGCAAGACGGAGAACCATCAGCCGCCCGCATCGCTGCATCAGCGTTTCGAGATCGCGACGCGCAGCGTGGACGGCTTTCCCGTGTACGAGATCGCGCCAAAGACCGGCGAGCGAAAGCGGATTCTCTACCTGCATGGCGGCGCCTATGTCTTTCAAATCACCTCCTATCACTGGGGATTGATCGCCGATATGGCCGACCGGCTGGGCTTCGGCATCACTGTGCCGATCTATCCCATTGCTCCCGAACACGATTTCCACGCCATGTTCGGCATGGTCGGCAAGGTTTACCGTCAGATGCTCGACGAAACGGAAGCGCAGGACATCGTCTTCATGGGCGATTCCGCCGGCGGCAACATGGCCGTGGTGCTGACCATGATGGCGGCGGAAGCCTCCCTGACCTTGCCGTCGCGGCATGTGCTGATTTCGCCCGGCCTCGACGTGTCGCTCGCCAACCCCGAAGTGTTCGAGGCAGAACGCTACGACCCCTGGTTGGGAATTCCTGGCGGGCTGGAGGCGGTCCGGCTCTACAGTGCCGGCATCGATCCCAGCGACTGGCGCATCAGTCCGCTTTACGGGGACCTCTCTGTGTTGCCGAAAACGCTGCTTCTGACCGGTTCGCGCGACATGCTAACCCCCGACAACCTAATCTTCGCGCAAAAGGCCCGTGCCGCCGGCGTAGAGATAGAGGTCGTGCACGAGCCAGGCATGTTCCACGTCTGGCCGCTGATCGACATGCCAGAAGCTCGGCGCGCGCGGGACAGCATCGTGACGTTTTTAACCTGCGACACCGAAAGCTATCACGCCAAAGCCGGCGAATTGGCGCTGCAAAGGACAGATCGCGGCGTCACCGCTCACAACTTGGCTACGCCGTTGCGATCCTGAATCAAAATTTCCCGGTTTCCCTGAACACTTCGAAGGTCGCGCGGATATGGTCGGCGACCGCCTTCACCGGCGCGCTGGCGTCCGGCGCCACGACCATAGCGAGATTGTAGGTGCCGATATCGGGCATGCCGTCCTTCGGGCAAAGCTCGACCATGTCGCTGCCGAGGAACGATTTCGGCAGCGGCGCCACTGCGAGGTCGGACATGATTGCGGCGCGCTGGCCGGCCGTATGCGCGCTCATATAGGCCACGCGATAGTTGCGGCCTTCGCGGCCGAGCGCTTCGAGCGCTCCGGCCCGCCAGGCACAGCCCTCTTCCCACAATGACACCGGAAGCGGTTCGCGCAGATGCGCGCAGCCGCCCTTGGCGCCGGCCCAGACGATCGGTTCGGTGAGCAGCACTTCGGCGCCGAGCGCGCTGGTCTTGTAGGAATTGGTGAGCAGCGTGATGTCGAGCGCCCGGTCGTCCATGCGCCGGCGCAGATTGCTGCTCTGGTCGATGGTCACGTCGACCGCGATCGAAGGATGCGACTGCGCAAAACGCTTCAGGACATGTGGCAGCACGCGCTCGCCATAATCATCCGGCGAGCCGAGCCGCACCACCCCGACGATGTCGGGGATGATGAATTTCGACACCACCTCGCGGTTGATCGATAACAGCCGGCGGGCGTAGCCGAGCAGCATCTCGCCATCCGTGGTCAGCGTCACCGAGCGCGCGTCGCGCGCGAACACCGAGCGGCCGAGAATGTCCTCAAGTTTCTTGATCTGCATGGAGACGGCCGACGGCGTGCGGAAGACGGCATTGGCTGCGGTTGTGAAACTGCCGGTCTCGGCGATTGCCACGAAGGTGCGCAAGACGTCGAGATCGAGCAGCGGCAACGGATGATTGAGTGGGGCGTTCATCGGGATCGTCCTTCAATTTTTCTGATGCAAACTATCATTTCATTTCGTTTGATTGAACATCAATTTGGGAGGATAGTCAACTCCATCGAAGGCAGACGTATCGAAAGCGGCCTTGAAACGCCACGACACGGAACTGCAATCGACACGAAATGAAGCTGAAACAAACCTGAAGTAGCGCTTCGTACGCGGAGCGACCGGAAACCTCCCGGCCCAACATTAAGGAGAATGAAAATGTCCATCCTGTTATCCATCGGCCGCATCGCGACCGAATTCAGCGCGGCTCGCGCCCGCTACCAGACCGAACGCGCCATCCGCTCTCTGCCGATCGAACTGCAGAAGGATATCGGCTGGCCTGAAGCCACCGACACCAAGACCGGCACTCGCTATGGCGTTGGATCCTGGGCTGGCGGAGCAAAATAGATCGTGTGTATTCAAAGCTGACGGCCTGTCGCGCAGATCATGTCCGGCAGGCCTTTTTGTTTGCAGTCAAATGTTTTTGGAGCCATGTCGCCGCAGCATGGCGCATATGAACGGGCTGCATAGCAGCCGGAATTTCCAGCTAACGCCTTGTAAAAAATCGAAAATCTTGGCGGTTGCCCAAATTTGTCGCATTCCGTGTCGCTTTTCATAACAAGTGCTTCGCTTTTGCGATTTAGTTTCCCCTCACGTAAGCCTATATCAGCGCCAGCCAACGAGCTGCCCCACTCCATCAAGCGAAGGCGACCCGTCTGAGCAACCGAATGGAGATGATCATGAAGCTTTTTGCCCGCCTTTTTCCTCGCCGTGAAATGAACCTGACGACCGCGCTCGAGCGCCAGCGCCTTGCCAACACCATGCCGGGCCAGACCGGTGCTATGGCCGCCGCGCGGCTTGGCTTCGTCGCCTGATCTGACAAGCTCGCAAGCGGCGCTCCCTGCTGCTGCTTCGAAGTTGATCACAGCGCCGCTTCGGTTCGCCGAGGCGGCGCGTTTTGTATGTGCCGACCACATGCCGCATATTTCCTCAAACCGGCGGCATGTTGGGACCGTCAACGCATAGCGATTGCCCATTTGCGACCCATGTCGCAAATAAAGTCTTTTTGTTGCCGCCTAGCCGATTGACAGGAAAGGTTTTTCCTGATGTCGCTATGCTGATCGCGACATCCTGTTCGCGCCATTGCAGCGTGAGGGCTACCCTGTGAACGTCGTAAATCATCCGGTCAGACGATCGTTTGTATTCTTCCTTGTCCCCGATTTCACCATGATCGCCTTCGCAACGGCGCTCGATCCGTTGCGCTCGGCCAACCGGATGCTCGGCTACGAGGCGTACCGCTGGCGGCTCGCCAGCATCGACGGCAAGCCGGTGCGCGCCTCGAACGGCGTCGAATGCGCCGTCAATACCTCGCTGGACGACGAACGCAAGAAGATGTCCGGCCCCGAACGGCCGAACATGGCGGTCGTCTGCAGCGGCATCAATGTCGAGCGCTACCAGAACAGATCGGCCTTCGCCTGGCTGCGCGAGGAATACAACCGCGGCGTCGCTATCGGCGGCCTGTGCACTGGCGCACATATACTGGCCGCCGCCGGCCTGTTGTCCAACAAGCGCTGCGCCATTCATTGGGAGAACCTGCCGGGCTTTTCCGAGGCGTTCCCGAAGGCCAATGTCTTTGCCGATCTCTTCGAGATCGACCAGAACATCTACACCTGCGCCGGCGGCACCGCGGCACTCGACATGATGCTGAAGCTGATCGGCGACGATTTCGACGACAATCTCGTCAACCGGGTCTGCGAGCAGGTCTTGACTGACCGCGTACGCAGCCCGACTGATCGCCAGCGCCTGCCGCTGCGCGCTCGCCTTGGCGTACAGAACTCCAAGGTGCTGACCATCATCGAGTTGATGGAGGCGAACCTGTCCGAGCCGCTGTCGCTGATCGAGATCGCCGATCACGTCGACCTGTCGCGCCGTCAGATCGAGCGCCTGTTCCGCACCGAGATGGGACGATCCCCTGCCCGCTACTATCTGGAAATCCGCCTCGACCGGGCCCGGCACTTGCTGATCCAATCATCGATGCCGGTGGTCGAAGTGGCGGTCGCTTGCGGCTTCGTCTCCGCCTCGCATTTCTCCAAATGCTACCGCGAGCTCTATGCGCGCTCGCCGCAGCAGGAGCGCGTCGACCGCAAGCAGTTGCTGGTCGCGTAGACAAGGCAGCACCTGGATGGTGTAGACGCCACCTCCCGGCGAGGAGTGCTCGCCAAGTCCAGAGCGTTCGATGCCCTAGCGGCTGTCGAACATCCAGCTTCGGTCGCGCCACATTTTCTCGCCGACCTGGCAGTCGGTGGCCGGCTTGTCTTGCGCCAGCACCACCGGCGGATCCGCCGCTTCGTCCGCCGCCCATTGCGGTGACGCAGGCCCGGCAAGCTCGAGCACCAGCTTGCGGCGGATCGCCTCAGGAAACTGCGTCCACTCGTTGACCGGGATCATGAACGCGCCGGGCCCACCGATGACGCAGTCGGTGTAGTAGCGGTCGAGATAGTTGACGTCGTAGACGCTGGTGAAGCCGCTCCGGGTCATCAGCGGCAGGCCGTTGATGGTGATGCCTTGCTTGACCAGCTCGTCACGGACCACATCGACGGGAGCACCTTGATTGTTGGGGCCATCGCCTGAAATGTCGATGACGCGCTTGACGCCCTGAAAGCCGCTTTCGGCGAAGAGATCGCTGCCGAATTGCAAGGCGCCGGAAATCGAGGTGCGCCGTGCGCTATTGGGCGCATGGGCGGCGAGCTGTTCGACCACCCGCTCGGCGTCGGCACGATTGGCGATCACCGTCCACGGCACGATGACGTGCTGCCAGGTCGTGCCGGCCCATTCGACATAGATGACGGCAATCTTGCCATAGGCGCCATCGGCTATCGCCTGCAGTACCGTGTCGTGCGTCAGCGCCGCGACATAGCCTTTGCGCTGGATCTCGAGTTCGGCCGGCGACATCGACAGCGAAACGTCGACTGCCAGCACCAGTTCGATATCGACGGGTTCGGCGGCGCGGGAGTCCGGCGCCAGCACGAACATCAGCACCAGCGCGGCGGCGCCTGAGAGGAGATGTCTTGCACGGGCAAAAGCAGACATGTCGCTAGGGTAAGCGAGAATCGCATTGTGGCAAAGGAAAAAGCCGGAACTGCCGGTTTCGGGATGTAACCCTCACGGGATCGGATGATAACTGCCCGGTACTGGTATCATTTATTGATCGGCCATCCGCCCCTGCCCCGCCATTCAATATCATCGGCAGGCTCGGTTGCCGGGCGCGGCGGACTGGGTTTTTTCCTGCCAGTGCCTCGAAACGCTCGCCAATTCGGCTTGAACGACGGCGGAAGCCATAACAGGACACCTGAGACGGCAGCAGAAAGGATGACAGCAAAACGCAAGATCGAGAGGACGACGCCGCAGAAGCCGACGATCCGCGCTGCCCTACCGGTTCCGAAGCGTCTTGTAAGCAAATGCCGCGCGATCGTGCTGCCATCAAGGGGGTAGGCCGGGAGAATGTTCAGAATAAAGAGCGCCACATTCAACAAAGTGCCAACCCAAAGCGTCCACTCCAGAAGACTGATCGACCTTGGAGGGGGCGAATTGAAGAAACTATCCGACTCGACAGTCAGGAACGGTGCCACGATGAAATAATAGGAAGCAACGAAAACTGCCGCCAAAACGATGTTCGCCAATGGGCCCGCAAATGCGATCCATGCCCAACCGCGCGACGAAGCTACGCCTCGCTTGAAATAAACAACCCCGCCAAAGAGATAGAGCTCTATCCTCTCGGTGCTGACGCCTTGCCGGCGCGCGGCCCATACATGCGCTAGTTCATGCAAAAAGACCGACACGAAGAACAGCCCGGCAAAGACCGAGGTATGGAACAGTGCGTCACCCGGACGGATCGACCACTCATGCACAAATGGCAGGACAATCGGGATTGCAAAAGTCCAGCTGATGCGAACGGGGATGTTCCCATTCACCCTGAACACCAGCGCATCGTTCTTCTTGTCCCAGTCAAACCGCCGCAAGTGCGCTACTCCGCCCAATGCGACGCTAAGCGAGAATTGCCCGTTTAAAAAGAGAAAAGCCCGGCTATGAGCCGAACTTTGCATCTACAGTCCTGCCGCACTCAGCTGCGCGGATTGAGGTTCTCTGGGTCGTAGAGCGGTCTGTAACCGACGGCGGCCACTTCGACCGGGTATGTCTCGCCGAAATATTCGACGTTCAGCTTGCGGCCCTCCTGGCAATACCCCCAAGGCAGGTAGGCGAGCGCAATGTTCTTGCCGATGGTCGGGCCATAGGCGATCGAGGTCGTGAAGGATCGGCGGCCGAGTTTGTCGACCAGCGTCTCACCCGTTTCCGGGTCCATCACCGGCATCGTGCCGACCGGATAGCGCGCAACGCCCCTGGAATCGACATTATCCGTCATGACGAGCGTGCAAAGCATCGCCGGCTGGTGCGCGCGGGCGCGATACTCCAGATGCTTTGCCTTGCCGCTGAAATCGGCCTCCTTGACCTTCGGACGGGCAAGATCAGCCTCCAGCAGATTGTACTCGGTCAGAAGATCTGCGTTCTGCAGGCGCAGGCTCTTCTCCATGCGGCGGCTGTTGGCATAGGTCTCGACGCCAAAAGCCATCACGCCGGTCGAACGCAACGCGTCCCATACGGCCAGTCCGTCTTCGTATCGCATATGCAGTTCCCAGCCCTGCTCGCCGACATAGGAGATGCGGAAAGCGGTCACGTCCTTGCCGGCGATCCTGACAGGCTTGATCGCGGCGAAGGGGAAATTCTCCGGCGTCAGGCCATCCGGGTCTTCCACGACCTTGCTCAATGTTGCCCGGGCGTTTGGTCCCCAGATGCCGACGGTCACGTAGTTCTCGGTCACATCGGTGATGGTGACGTCGAACCCTTTGTCTTCTGCCGTCCGCCGCATGTAGTGGAAGTCGCGCGGGCCGGCATCGGCGCCGTCGATGACGCGGCAGCGGTCGGCCATACGGATGACGGTCAGGTCGGCGCGCACCATGCCTTCGTCGTCGAGGAAATGGGTATAGATACCTTTGCCGATATTGCCGTCGCCGCCGATCTTGGCTGCGCACAGCCATTCCATCAGTGCGACATGATCCGGGCCTTCCACGTCGTACATCGCGAAATGCGACAGGTTGACGATGCCGCAATCCTCGCTCATTGCGAGATGCTCGGCATTGGAGACGCGCCAGAAATGGCGGTTATCCCACTCGTTTTCGCGCACCGGCACCCGGTTGCCATATTTCTCGAGCAGGTGCTCGTTGGCGGCATAGCCATGGGCGCGCTCCCAGCCGCCGAGCTCCATGAAATAGCCGCCGAGTTCCTTCTCGCGCTCCCAGAAAGGCGAGCGGCGCACGTTGCGAGCCTTGGAGAAGGGCTCGCGCGGATGGACGGCGGGATTGTAGACCTTCATCGCCGTTTCGGTGCAGCGGTCCCAGATGAACTGCTCTTGCGTCTGGTGCGGATAGAAGCGCGAATAGTCGATGGCGTGGTGGTCGATCGACGTCCGGCCGTCCGTCATCCAGTCGGCGATGAGCTTGCCCATGCCGGGGCCGTCCTTGACCCAGATCGCGACGGCATACCAGAGGCCCCGCACCTTCTGGCTCTCGCCCATGGAGGGGCCGCCATCTGCCGTCACCTGCAGAAGCCCGTTGAAGGAATGGCTCTCATTGTAGCCCAGTTCGCCCAGGATCGGCGTCAGTTCCATGGCCCGCTCGAGCGGGGCGAGGATCTGTTCCATGTCGAGGTCGCGCTGCGAGGGCGAAAGGCGGGCCTGGTCCTTCTCCAGAAGGTCGCGCGGATGGCAAAGGCGTGGATTGGTCTCTTCGTAGTAGCCCCACTCGATCT
Source organism: Mesorhizobium sp. M1322 (assembly GCF_040318085.1). Classification (NCBI taxonomy): domain Bacteria; kingdom Pseudomonadati; phylum Pseudomonadota; class Alphaproteobacteria; order Hyphomicrobiales; family Phyllobacteriaceae; genus Mesorhizobium; species Mesorhizobium sp. M1322. The sequence continues at coordinate 32,079 of NZ_JAMYLP010000038.1, read as the reverse complement.
GCCCGCCTTCGGCGGTCTTGGGATCGCCGGTGTCGCGCATGTAAGCCGAGTTGCCCTGGTCGCGCAGCAGCGGCCAGCCGATCTCCTTGCCGGTGCCGGCGAACTCGGTATACGGTCCGAAGAAGGTGAGCGGATGGTCGATCGGCATCACCGGCAGGTCCTCGCCCACCATTTCCGCGATCAACCGGCCCCAGATACCCGCGCAAACAATCACATAGTCGGCTTCGATCGTGCCGCGATCGGTCACCACGCCCCTGATGCGACCGTTCTCGACGACAAGCGACCTGGCCGGCGTGTTGGCGAAGGATTTGAGCTTGCCGGAGGCTTCCGCCTGGTCGACCAGCTTACCGGCGACCGTTTGCGAGCGCGGGATGACGAGACCGGCATCGGGATCCCACAGGCCGCCCTGCACCATCTCTTCTTCGATCAGCGGGAACTTCTGCTTGATCTCGGCCGGTTCGATCAGGCGGGCACGCGTGCCGAAAGCCTTTGCCGAGGCGATCTTGCGCTTGATCTCCTCCATGCGGGCGTCGTCGCCAACGCGGGCGACCTCAAGGCCGCCGATGCGGGCGTAATGGCCCATCTTTTCGTAGAAATCGATGGAGTAGAGCGTCGTCCAACAGGACAGGAAATCATGGCTGGTCGTGTAGCAGAAGTCGGAGGCGTGCGCTGTCGAGCCGATATCGGTCGGGATGCCTGATTTGTCGATGCCGACGATGTCGTCCCAGCCGCGCTCGATCAGGTGGTGGGCGACCGATGCACCGACAATGCCGCCCAGCCCGACGATGACGACCTTCGCCTTTTCCGGAAACCCTGCCATTGCCCGCGACTCCAAAATGCTGCTGCGGGCCAGGCGCCCGCTTGATCGGCGCACAATATGCAGGCGACGGCCATCGTGCTACCGCCTGTTTGCGACACGCCGCAGGTACGGCGCGACCCCGGCGCACAACGCCGAAAAATCGGAATCGATTTTCGTTAGGATCATGCGCAGAAAGAAGTTCTATGGCGTCCTTTGCGCATCCAAAAGGACGCGTGGCACCGCAGTTGAGACCAGCTGTTTCAAGGGAAAACGATGCGCGCCAGGCTGGAGACGGAACTCATGGTTTATCTCCAGGAACGACGTGCAACACTGCGGGGCGACACCCTTTGATGCTCGCCCACAGCGCCATGAAGGGGCCGGCGAGCAGCAGGAACGGCGGGATCAGATTGGGAAAATAGATGCGGGTGTCGTGGATCGGGAAGACGGCGAACTTCGCCAGCACGCCAAGGACCAATGCCGCAACAGGATGCCGGCGCGGTGGTCGAGCTTGAAGCCGGCGCGACTGGCTGCATACCACCCCGCCAGCGCCAGCACCGAGACGCCGACCCAGCTGTTCAGGCTGATGGCGCGGACCAGGGAGGCGGCAAAAGCCCGGAGATAGGCGACAGCCGAGAACGGCGGATCGAAGCCGTCCATATTGTAATGCTGCTCGATGCTGAAGAACCACAGATGCGGCCACCAGCCGGGATGCTGCGCCCAGTGCGAGATCGCGAAATAGGCGACCAGGGAAGCGGCAAAGCCCGCCAGCTCGCCCCACGCCCTCTGCCTGAAGGCGACCAGCAGTATGGCGAAGATGGCAAGAAAGACGATGTTGTCGGGCCGCGCCATGAAGGCGAGGAAGAGCAGGGTTGCGGTGGCCACTTCGCGACCGCGCACATACGCAAAAAGCCCGCCGAGGAACAGCGCCGAGCACAACAGATCCGGCGTCGCAGCCCGCGCCGCATCGCCGAATTCGGCCATCATCAGCACCGCGCCGGCGACCGGCGCCAGCGCCAGCGCGCCTTCGGACCGCAGCCAGAGCAGCGCGATGTAGAGCCGGTTCCAGTTGCCGACGCCGTCGAGCGGAAAGAAAAAAACCTGGTAGCCGACCTGGCGCGGCGCCGTGGACCGGCCTTTCTTCCACCGGTAGGCGGCATTGAAGGCAGTCAGGAACGGCCGGTTGAGCACGTTGAACGGCGGCTGGAACGGCACCGAAAGATTCGCGCCGGCACGCAAAGCCGCATGGGAGCCATGCTCGGCGTGATTGCCGGTGAACAGCAGCCCGCGCCCGCGCCTGTGGCCGCCGGCAAGCTGGTCGATCCACGCGACGACGTATTCGTTGGCCCGGTCGGCCGCTTCGGCAAGCTCGAAGAATTCGCCAACGTCGCGGAACGGCGTCGCCGTCTCGACGATGTCGAGCGATGGCACCCGCGTCAGCCGGATCGACGCCGACAGGATCAGTCCGGTCAGCCCCATGCCGCCGATCGTCGCCGCAAACAGGCGTGCATCGTCGGTGGCCGAGCAGTAATGGGTCCGTCCATCCGATCTGAGCAGCGTGAAGGATTCGACGTGGCAGCCGAAGGTGCCCCGCCGGTGATGATTCTTGCCGTGAACGTCATTGGCGATGGCGCCGCCGAGCGTGACGAACTGCGTACCCGGAATGACCGCCGGAAAGAAGCCGTATGGCGCTGCATGGGCGATGATATCGGACAGAAGCACGCCGGCCTCGGCCTCGATCACGCCGGTCTCGGCATTGAAGGCGCGGATACGGTTCAGCGGCCGCATGTCGACGACCATGCCGGCCTCGTTCTGGCAGGAATCGCCATAGGAGCGGCCGTTGCCGTAGGCGAGCAAAGCGTTTCTTGTCGCCTTGCCGCTCTTCAGCAGCGCAACAGCGTCATCCGTCGGGATCACATCGAGTGCCGGTGGCGTGGCAAGACCAAAGCTCTGGAACCGCTCCCCCGCCATGCCTACCAGCCTCCGGCGACCAGAAACACGGCGCCGATGAGCACGACGATCTGGCTGCGCCAGTCGCGGATGATGAAGACGACCGGATCGTCATGCATCTCGTCGCGGCGGGCGAGAATCCAGACGCGTATGGTCAGGTAGAGCACGATCGGTGCCAGCGGCCAGACCAGCCAGGGGTGCGGATAGAGTTCGCGCACCGCACCCCTGTCCATATAGAGCGCCAGCACCAGCGCCGAGGAAAAGGCCGAGGCCATGCCCGCCTGGGCGACGATCTCCTGGTCTTCGGTGCGGTAGCCGCGGCCGGCAATGCGTTCGCCGGCCGGAATGGCGGTCGTGCGCAGCTCGACGAAACGCTTCACCAGCGCCAGCGACAGGAAAAAGAAGATCGAGAAGGCCAGCAGCCAGAACGAGACGTCGACGCCGGTCGCCGCGGCGCCCGCCAGAACGCGGATCGTTTAGAGACCGGCCAGCGTCAGCACGTCGATCAGGAGCATGCGCTTGAACGACAGCGAATAGGCGGTGGTGATGACTATGTAGCCGCCGAGCACGCCGATGAATTCGATCGGCAGCAGAAGCCCTGCACCAACGCCTATTGCCAGCAGCACCATCTTGGAACCGAGGCCGAACGGGATCGACAGCGCGCCGCTGGCGAATGGCCGGTTGCGCTTGGTCAGGTGTTTGCGGTCGAGCGCGAGATCGAAGAAATCATTGAGGATGTAGATGGCGGAAGCGACTGCGCTGAACGATACGAATGCCAGCAGGCATTTCCAGATCATGTCGGCGTTGAAGTATTCGTGCGACAGCACCATCGGGACCGCAATCAGCGAGTTCTTCAGCCACTGATGAACGCGCAGCATCTTGACGATGGTTCTGAAAGTCGGCTTCGGAGCCGGCATCATTTCGGCACCGTGCGTGGACTGCCAGCGCGCGGCATGGCGGTCAGGCGCGACGACGATTGCCGCGCGCGCGGCGTCGAATACCCTAAGGTCGTGCCGGCTGTTGCCGGCATAGTCGAAGCCGCCATCGCCATAGGCGGCGACAAGCGAGGCGCGCTTTCTGCCTGAGGTCATGTTGTGGGGGCCGTCGGTCGCCAGGACGCGATCGAATATCCCGAGATGTCCTGCGATCGCCTCGGCGAATTTGCGCGGCGTGCCGGTCGCCAGCACGATCTGGCGGCCCTCGCCATGTTCAATGCGAAGGCGCTGAAGCAGCGCCTCGCGGCAGCGACGCAGGGTCGATGTCGACGCGTTGAGCGATGGCCTGCTTCAACCGCGCCGGTCCGCCGGCAAGCCAGAACGGCACGAGGAAAAAATAGAGTGGATTCTTCTTGAGAAGGATGAACAGGCCTTCCCACAACAGGTCCGTCGCGATCAGCGTGCCGTCGAGATCGACCGCAAGCGGGATTGCGTTCCTGTCCGACCGCGCGTCCATTTTCCGTTGCCCTGCCTAAAAGCGGGCATGACCCCGAAAACCGATCTTTCCGAAAGGATCATGCGCCGATCCAAAACCCGCGCCGTGCTTCGGCGTCTTCGGCCCGATATAACGGGGAACAGCGCAGCGAACGTTAAAACGCCCAGCCTGGCCTGGTTTGCGTGACGGTATTTCCCCTTCATCGTTAAGTTTCGATGACCCGAAACGATAAAAGCCGGGCAGTTGCCCGGCCTTCGAAAACAAGTCGTCAACGTTGCTTGGCGCGGTTACTTGATGCGGGCGACGCCGCCCGAGATTTCAATCGTTTCCGAACCGGTCAGCGCCTCGAGGTCGCCATTCGGCATGGTAACGAAACAGCCGGTCGGGCAGAATTCCGCCGTTTCGCCGGCGGCCAGCGCCAGCTCCGTCTTGCCACCGCCTTCGGTCACGACCAGTGTGCGGGTCTCGGCGTCCTTGTTGGTCGCGCTGGCGGCGAAGGCTGAACCGCCCACGGCAAGAAAGGCGATGGCGGCGACGAGAGACTTCCACATTTGCAGTATCGGTGTTTCCACCGCCTCTGTTGCATTTCGCAAGGCATTCTCGCCCTTTGCATGTGAGCTTATATGAGATGCAAGCTGAACGGCAACTGAATGCCGCATTCATGCCGCAATTGCTTTTCGCTGTGCCGAGAGCCGGCATCAGCTGAATCTTGATGGATCCTAATCGGGATCCGGCTTGCGGACCTTACGCCCGGATCTAGCCAGGCGTTTCGCCTCGGCCACGGCTTCCGCCTTCGCTTGCTCCTGTTCGGCGAAATCGACTTCGATCTTGTCGTCGTCGATCGGCCACGCCTCATGCTTCTTGGTCTCGACGACGGCGCGCGGCGCCGACGGAATTTCGATATGCTGATCGGCGAACTCATCGAGGACGGCAAACCGGATGTCGTTCTGTACGATGTTGCCGTTCATCACGTCGGCCAGGAACACGCGGATTTCGAATTCGAGAGCGGCCGGCCCGAAATTGGTGAACAGCACGAAGGGTTCGGGATTTTTCAGCACCAGCGGATGACCGCGCGCAATCTCCAAAAGGACAGCATGGGCCTGCTTGACGTCGCTGCCGTAGGCGACGCCGACCTTGATGTCGATGCGACCCAGTTTGTTGCGATGCGTCCAGTTGCCGACGGCATTGTTGATCAGGTTTGAATTGGGCAGGATCACCGACTGCCGCTGAAACGTCTCGATCTCGGTTGCGCGCACACTGATCTTCTTGACCGTGCCGCTGATATCACCGGCGACGATCCAGTCGCCGACCTTGAACGGCCGCTCGGCCAAAAGGATCAGACCGGAGACGAAGTTGGAGACGACATTCTGCAGGCCGAAGCCGATACCGAGGGACAGGGCGCCGGCGACAAGCGCCAGATTGGAGAGATCGATGCCCGCCGCCGAGACGCCGACGAGTGCTGCGAGCGCCACGCCGGCATAGCCGACCGCCAGCCGGATCGAGTTGCGCACGCCGGTATCGACTTTGCCGCGCGCCATCACCGAGCCATCGAGCCAGCCCTGGAACCAGCGCGTCAGGAAATAGCCGATGATGAAGACAATGATGCCGGTCAGGATGCCGGTCACCGAGATCGTCACCGAGCCGATGGTGAGACCCGTCGCCAGCTTGTAGCCCCAGGCCTGGATGTCGCCGGGCTGGAAGCCCCACATCAACAGGATCAGCGGCAGGAATACCAGCACGATCATCAGGTTGATGGCGACGCTGACAACCAGGCCGAGCTGGTCGAGCGCGGACTCCTCATAACTGGAATTGGTCGATAGCCAGCGCCCGATCGACGTGTTGGCAAAGCCGCCTTCCTCGCTGATCGCCCGCGCCGACAGGAAGCCAATGTAGGCGGTGACCAGAATGGTTCCGGTGACCACGACCTGCAGCGAGACGAAGATGGCGAGGCCGATATAGCCGAGCAGCGCCGTGGCGATGGTGAAAACGCCGAGCGCGACGGCCGTGTAGCGCAGCCACATCGGCCAGGGACGCCAGCTTCCGTCAGCGGCCTTGAACGGTTTCAGCAGCCCCATCAGGATCAAGATGACGCCGACGATAAGGGTGGCGACAAAACTTCTGGCGATGGTGAGCGACAGCGGCGAGCCCATCTTGTCGTTGACGACCGACAGGAAATTGTTGACGCCGATCACCACCGCCATGGCGGTCGTCAGCCGCACCAGCCAGCGGGCCGGACCCGTTTCAACGGGTATCAGCCGCCAGTTCGGCAGCTGCGGCTCCAGCGCCGCATTGGCCAGCCGGTTGACGCAGAACACGACCGCGATGACCGCGACCAGCGCATTCAGGAAAACGCCAATGTCGCCGCGCAATACATTGTAGTAGTTGAAAAAGAACACGGTCGAGACCAGGAAGACGCCAACCGCCAGCGTCGGCAGCAATGTCGACCAGAACGCCACCGACAGCCGGCTGAGATAGGAGGGATCTTCGACGGAAGGGTCAGCTTCGAAGACGCGCCCGAACAGGCGCCGCCCACCGACAAAAAGTACCGCCGCCAGGGAAAGTGCCGTCAAGGTCGCGGCCAGCACGGCCTGGAACTTGAACTTGAAGGCGAAGGTCAGCCACGATGACACCGCCTTGTAGAAGCCGGCATATTCATCGTTGGCATCGGAAATGACCTTAGGGCTCAACGCATCGGACAGCACGTAGCGCTTTGTGAGCAGATTGCGAAACAGCTCGCTGCGCATGTTGGCGATCCTGTCGATGAGGCTGCTGATGCGGATCGACAGATTTTGCGCGGCGGCGATGACAGCATTGATCTCGGCCTTTTCGGACGCCAGCGCCTGGCGTTCGCTGGTCACGATGTCGGGTTCGGGTGGCTGGCCCGCGGCCGGCGGCGCCCCGAGCTGATCGAGCCTTGCGTTGATCTCCGAAAGGCGTGGGCGGAAGGCAAGCGCGCTGTTCAGCGCGCCTCGCGACATTTCCTCGAGCTGCAGGCGGATATCGACGAGGCTGGCGTCGTCGTCACCGTCTTCCTGGATTTTCTTTTCGAAATTGTCGGTCCGCGTCGTCAGGTCCTGCAGGATTTTCTGCTGGTCGGCGACCACTCCGGAGGCAGCCTGGTCAAGCCCCTGCGCCACCGCATCAAGCGACAGCGGCGCCGAGGCAACGATCGCCAGGACCAGAACGAAGCGGAGCAGTCGGAAAAGCATGATCGTTTGGCGACTCACAGGCGGCAAGGCGTTCTAAAGCTCGTCCTTGATAAAGACGCTCATACCAGGGAGCAAGCCGTCCCGCTCTGCCCGTCGATTTCGGAGTCGGCCAGTCGAAAAGCAATGGCGCAATATTGGCTTTGCGGCAGCGGCCTGCTCTATAGTGTGCCGCATCGCCCAAAACGGACGACAAAAAGCCAGAACGGATAACAAGAAGAATGGCGGAATATTCGGCCTTCTCGCTTCTCAAAAACGCGCTGACCGGCAACAAGGACTGGAAACCGGCCTGGCGCAAGCCGGCCCCGAAGGCCTCCTATGACGTGATCGTCATCGGCGGCGGCGGCCATGGCCTGTCGACCGCCTATTATCTCGCCAAGGAGCACGGCATCACCAATGTCGCGGTGCTGGAGAAGGGCTGGCTCGGCTCCGGCAATGTCGGCCGCAACACGACAGCCGTTCGCTCCAACTACCTGCTGCCTGCCAACACGCGCTTCTACGAACATTCGATGAAGCTGTGGGAGAACCTGTCGCACGACCTCAACTATAACGTCATGTTCTCGCAGCGCGGCTGCCTCAATCTCGCGCACACACCCGCCCAGCTCGACGATTTTGCCCGCCGCGGCAACGCCATGCGCCATCTCGGCGTCGACGCCGAACTGATGACCACGGCCGAGATCGCGCGCCTGGTGCCGGCGCTGGACGTCTCCGCCACAGCGCGCTTCCCAATCGTCGGCGGCCTGATGCAGCGGCGCGCCGGCACCGCCCGCCACGATGCCGTCGCCTGGGGCTATGCGCGCGGTGCCGACCGCCGTGGCGTCGACATCATCGAGAATTGCGAAGTTACCGGCTTCCTGCGCGATGGCGACCGCATATCAGGCGTGTCGACGTCGCGCGGCGAGATCCGCGCCAGGAAAGTGGCGGTCGCGGTGGCCGGCAGCACCGGGCAAGTCATGCGGCTCGCCGGCATCGATACGATGCCAATCGAGAGCCATGTGCTGCAGGCCTTCGTGACGGAGTCGCTGAAGCCGTTCATCGATACCGTCCTGACCTTCGGCATGGGCCATTTCTACATGTCGCAGTCGGACAAGGGCGGCCTTGTCTATGGCGGCGACCTCGACGGCTACAACAGCTACGCCCAGCGCGGCAGTTTGCCTGTTGTCGATGAGGTGATGAGCGAGATGCTGGCGCTGTTTCCGGGTCTCGCCCGCGTCCGCATGCTGCGCTCCTGGGGCGGCGTCTGCGATATGTCGATGGACGGTTCGCCGATCGTCACCGCCGGTCCGCTGCCGGGCATGTATCTCAACTGCGGCTGGTGCTACGGCGGCTTCAAGGCGACGCCGGCCTCCGGCTGGTGCTTTGCTTGGACCATCGCCAAGGATGAGCCGCACGACTTCAACGCGCCCTTCACGCTCGACCGCTTCCACCGAGGCCTGGTGATCGACGACAAGGGCCAGGGCGCAACGCCGCGGCTGCATTAGGTAGGACATCGATGCTCATCACCTGCCCCTATTGCGGCCCGCGCGACGTCATCGAGTTCACCTATCAGGGTGACGGCAACCGCGAGCGCCCTCAGCCTGCCTCGCAGAACCTCGATGCCTGGAACGCTTATGTCTACGATCGGTTGAACCCGGCGGGCGACCACAATGAGATCTGGCAGCATTCCGGCGGCTGCCGCGCCCATCTCAGGGTCGTGCGCAACACGCTGACACACGAGATCTCCAGCGTCGCCTTTGCGCGCGGCGACCATAAAGTCGCTGCTCGGCACAAGACGGAGGGCAAGACATGAGCCCGCGCCGCACCGATGCCGGTGGCCGGATCGACCGGCTGCGAACCATCCGGTTCACCTTCGACGGGGCGCCTTACACCGGGCATGCCGGCGACACGCTTGCCTCAGCATTGCTGGCCAATGGCGTCACACTGTTCGGGCGCTCGTTTAAATATCACCGCCCGCGCGGCGTGCTGACATCCGGCGTCGAGGAGCCGAACGCCCTGGTGACGGTCTTGCGGGGCGAGGTTCGCGAGCCGAACATCGCCGCCACCATGGTCGAGATCTATGACGGGCTGACCGCTGTCAGCCAGAACCGGTTTCCATCGCTGGCCTGGGATGTCAGCGCCGCCAACCAGCTCGGCGGCAAGCTTCTGTCCGCCGGCTTCTATTACAAGACCTTCATGGGACCCGCGATCGGCCCGCTGAAGAGCACGCGTTTCTGGATGTTCTGCGAGCATTTCATCCGCCGCGCCGCCGGTCTCGGCCGCGCCGGAACCGCTGCCGACACGACGCGCTACGAGCGCATGAACGCTTTCTGCGATGTGCTGGTGGTCGGCTCCGGTCCGGCCGGGCTGATGGCCGCCAGGGCCGCCGCCGATCAGGGCGCGCGTGTGATCCTCAGCGAGCTCGAACCGCATTTCGGCGGCTCGGCCAACTGGTCGGGCGAGACGATCGACGGCATGCCCGGGGCCGATTGGGCAGCGCGAGCCGCCGGGCAGCTCGAAGGCTATGACAATGTCCGCCTGCTGCCGCGCACCACGGTCTGGGGCTACTACGATGGCAACACGCTCGCCGCGCTCGAACGGGTCACCGATCATAAGGAGAGGCCCGGCAAGGGCGAACCGCGCCATCGCTACTGGACCATCCGCGCCAAATCGGTGGTGCTGGCCACCGGCTCCTTCGAGCGGCCGCTGGTGTTTCCCGGCAACGACCGGCCGGGCGTGATGCTGGCGCATGCCGCCGAGCGCTACGCCAACGAGTACGGCGTGCTGCCGGGCAACAAGATTGCGCTCTTCACCAACAATGACAGCGCCTATCGCTCCGCCCTTGCACTGAAAAAGGCCGGTGCGGCGATCGTCGCCATCGTCGACGTGCGGCCGGAGCTTTCGAGCGAGATGCGCGAATTCGCCGATGAAGCGGAGGCCAAGATCCTTTTCGGTCACGCCGTGGTCGCCACCGAAGGCGGCAAGGCGCTGTCCGGCATCAAGGTGCAGCGCTTCGACATGGTCAACGGCGCGCTTGCCGGCGAGGCGCGCAGCATCCAAGCCGACTGCCTGCTGATGTCGGGCGGCTGGTCGCCGACCATCCATCTGGCCAGCCAGGCCGGCGGCAAGGCGGAATGGAATGCCGCCCGACAGGCCTTCCTGCCACCGAAGCCGACGCAGCAGTGGATCGGCGCCGGCGCATTCACCGGCAGTTTTTCCACCGCCGAGGCAATCGCCGGAGGCCGCGCCGCCGGCCTGTCCGCGGCGGGCGGAACGGGTACGCCAGCCGCCCTGCCGGTCGTTGAAGCCGTCCCAGGCGATCCCGATCCGGCACCGGTGTTCGAGATCAGGGCCGATGGAAAAAGCTTCGTCGATTTCCAGCACGACGTGACCGCGGAGGATGTGCGGCTTGCGCATCGCGAAGGCTTCATCTCGGTCGAGCATCTGAAGCGCTACACAACGCTCGGCATGGCGACCGACCAGGGCAAGAGCTCTAACATAGCCGGCCTAGCCATCATGGCCGAAGCGTTGGGCAAGCCGATCCCCGAAGTCGGTACGACCCGTTTTCGTCCGCCTTTTTCGGCCGTGTCGATCGGCTCGCTGGCCGCCGAGCGTTTCGGCGACCTGAGGCCCGAACGGCTGACGCCGATGCATGACTGGCACGTCGCCAACGGCGCGACGATGTACTCGGCCGGCCTCTGGTATCGCCCGATGATCTACGGGCTTTCAGGCGAAACAATCGAGCAGGCCTATGTGCGCGAAGCCAGAGCGACGCGCGAGAGCGCCGGTATCGTCGATGTCTCGACGCTGGGCAAGATCGCCGTGCAGGGCCCGGACGCGGCGGAATTCCTCGACCGGGTCTACACCAACATGTTCTCGACGCTGGCCGTCGGCAAGGCCCGCTACGGGCTGATGCTGCGCGAGGACGGCCTCGCCTTCGACGACGGCACGACATGGCGGCTCGGCGAACAGGACTTCTTGATGACCACCACCACTGCCAATGCCGGCAAGGTGATGCAGCACCTGGAATATTTCCTCGACGTCATCTGGCCGGAGCTGAAGGTCCACGTCACCTCGGTGACCGACCAATGGGCGGGTGCGGCGATCGGCGGGCCAAAGGCGCGAGCCATTCTTGCTGCTTGCGTCACCGGAACAGCGGTAGACAACGCCACCTTGCCTTTCATGGGCATCGTGCACGGCAAGATATCAGGCGTGCCGGTGATGATCTGCCGGCTTTCCTTCTCAGGCGAAATGGCCTTCGAAGTTTACTCCGGCGCCGGGTACGGCACCCATGTCTGGGAAGCGTTGATCGAAGCCGGCAAGCCGTTCGGACTGGTGACTTACGGGCTTGAGGCGCTGGGCACGATGCGCATCGAGAAAGGCCACGTCACTGGCGCCGAGATCGACGGCCGCACCACGGCGCGCGACCTGCATCTCGACTGGATGCTGTCCAAGAAGAAGCCCTTCATCGGCTCGGCGATGATGGATCGCGAGGGCCTGATTGCGCCCGGCCGTCTGGAACTCGTCGGCCTGATTTCGCTGGACAACCAGCCGCTCAACGGCGGCGGGCACATCGTCGAGGCGCTTGACGAAGCCAACCCGCACGATTCCATCGGCCACATCACCGCTTGCTGTTATTCGCCGGCACTCGGCAAGTACATCGCGCTCGCTTTGGTCAAGGACGGCAAGGCACGGCGCGGCTCGCGCGCCCATATCTCCGATCCCCTGCGCAACCGGTTCGGCCCGGTCGAGATCGTCTCCAACCACTTCTTTGATCCGGACGGGAGCCGCATGCATGGTTGAGCGCCAATCACCGCTTGAGCCGGCACCGCTTGAGCCGGAACTGCGTACCGGCTCGCACGGCGATTTCGAACACGGCATCGAGGTCATCCTCTCCGAAACCAGGCCGGGATCGATCCTGCAGCTCGCTGCCTGGCTGGGCCAGGAGAAGGAGTTGATATCAGGTATCCGCACCGTTACCGGCCTTGCACTGCCCGATGGCGCCGGCGCCGGCAGCATCGACGGCGTGAGGTCGGTGTTCGGCTTTGCGCCTGGAAAATTCACTGTGGTCGATGAGGCAGAAGGCCTGGCATCGGCCTTTGGCAATGTCGTCACCCCGGCGATCGGCACGGTGACCGACCTGTCGCACGGCCGCACCGCGATCCGCATCGCCGGACCGAAGGCCGAATGGGTGCTGGCGAAATTCTTCGCCATCGACTTCGCGCTGCCGGCCTTCCCGGTCGGTGCCGGCCGCTCGACCATGCATCATGACGTCTTCGCCCAGATCCAGCGCACCGGCGCCGACCAGTTCGACATCTATGTATTCCGCTCATTTGCGCGCTCGTTCTGGAAGGCGCTCTGCCATGCCAGCGAGGAAGTCGGTTACGAGGTGCAGTAGAGACGGCGTATCGTTGCCTCACGTGGCGAACGTCACCCACTCCTCTAACGGCGCACGGTCGGTGCGGAACTCGTTTTCGGGCTTGGATGTGTCCTCACGGCCAAGCGCCATGCCGCAGACGACGATCTCCTCGTCGGGAATGTTGAGCACCGGCCTGATCTGCTTGTGATAGGGTGCAAAGGCGGCTTGCGGGCAAGTGTGCAGACCCCTGCCCCGCGCCGCCACCATGATGTTCTGCAGGAACATGCCGTAATCGATCCACGACCCCTTGTTCAGCCGCCGGTCGACGGTGAAGATCATGCCGACCGGCGCGTCGAAGAAGACGAAGTTGCGGTCGTGCTGCGCGCGCATCCTGTCGACCTCACGCCGGCCGATGCCGAGCACGCTGTAGAGGCCGAAGCCGTTCGCCCGCCGCCGGGTGAGATAGGGTTCGAAGAACTGGTCGGGATAGTAGCGATATTCGTCCCACTCGGCCTTTTCGGCGCGGATGCCGGAGTTGAGGATGGCGTCGGTGATCCGCTGCTTGACCTCACCCTTGGTGACGTAGACCCGCCAAGGCTGCATGTTGGTGCCCGAAGGTGCACGCGCGGCAACCGAGAGAATGGCGCGGATCGTCTCATCGTCGACCATATCGGGCAGAAAGGCGCGGACCGAACGGCGCGACGTGATCGCCTCGTCTACAATCGCTGCACCATCTTTAATTGTAGTCCTGTTGTCCAGCATGGGCATCCCTTTGCGCGTGACCCGAAATCCGGAATCGATTCCGGAAAGGATCATGCGCCGTCCAGAAAATGAGAGAGCACCATTACGGGTCCAATTTCACGCGTGGCGCTCTATCGCAAGCCTCGACCGGGCGCCCTCACTCGCCGTTCGTGGCCGAGCCTTTGCCTGAACCGCCAAAATGGCGCAAGCAAATCTTGTGGCCTCATGAAAATCCTATTGATTTTTTCACGAACTTGACCTCTCATGAAATTTGCTCCTAATTTTTCACCAGAGAAATTTTCACCATGGCTTTGCCCTCAACCGCCGTCCGATCGGAGCAGGAAAACCGCGAACGGCTGCTGGCCGGCGATATCAGGGCGCTGCGCCGGGCGCGCGGTCTGACGCTTACCGAGATCGCCCTGAAGCTCGGCCGCTCCGTCGGCTGGGTCAGTCAGGTCGAGCGCGGCCTGTCGATGCCATCGCTCAGCGATCTCAGAGCCTTCGCGGAATTGTTCGGCGTGCCTGTCAGCCTGTTCTTCAGCCACGACGTGCCCGTTGAGAACGAGCGCGGCGCGGTCGTGCGCGCCGGCAGCCGCCGCACGCTTGGCACAAGCGATTCCGGCCTGGTGGAGGAGCTTCTTTCGCCCGATCTTGGCGGTAGCTTCGAGATGCTGCGTTCGGTCTTCGCGCCGGGTGCTGAGCTGAAGACCGAGGCGCGCCGGCCGACGGAAGAAGCCGGATATGTCGCTTCCGGCAGCTTCGATATCGAAATATCAGGCGTCTGGCACCGGCTTGGTGAGGGCGACTCTTTTCGCTTCGACGGCAAGCCGTTCCGCTGGCGCAATCCTGGAGCGGAGCCAGCGGTAGTCATCTGGGTGGTTTCGCCACCTGTTTATTGAACGTTTGGAGAAGAACATGGCCGGTTTGCCGACCACGGCACGTGTGGTGATCATCGGAGGCGGTGTCGTCGGCGCCTCCTCGCTCTACCATCTCGCCAAGGCGGGCTGGACCGATTGCGTGCTCCTGGAAAAGAACGAGCTCACCTCCGGCTCGACGTGGCATGCAGCCGGCAACGTGCCCACCTTCTCCTCGTCATGGTCGCTGATGAACATGCAGCGCTATTCGACGGAGCTCTATCGCGGGCTGGCCGACGCGGTCGGCTATCCCATGAACTATCACGTCACCGGCTCGCTCAGGCTGGCCCATACGACCGAGCGCATGCAGGAGTTCCGCCGCGCCAAGGGCATGGGCCGCTACCAGGGCATGGACATCGACGTGGTCGGGCTCGACGAGATCAAGCGACGCTACCCGTTCATCGAAACGCATGAGCTGAAGGGCGCGCTCTACGATCCGAGCGACGGCGACATCGACCCGGCGCAGCTGACCCAGGCGCTGGCCAAGGGCGCCCGCGACATGGGTGCGAAGATCATTCGCTTCTGTCCGGTCACCGGCGTGCGCCGCGAGAGGGACGAGTGGGTGGTCGAGACCGCGCAGGGCGAGATCCGCTGCGAGATCGTCGTCAACGCCGCCGGCTACCGTGCGGCCGAAGTCGGCAGGATGTTCGGCCGCGACGTGCCGATGATGGTGATGAGCCATCAATATATTCTGTTCGAGGAAATCCCCGAACTGGCCGCATGGTCGAAAGAGCAAGGCAAGAAACTGCCGCTGCTGCGCGATGTCGACACCTCCTATTATCTGCGCCAGGAAAAGAACGGCATGAATCTCGGCCCCTATGAGCGCAATTGCCGTGCGCATTGGGTCGGCCACAACGACCCGATGCCTGATGATTTTTCGTTCCAGCTGTTTCCCGACGATCTCGACCGGCTGGAGGACTATCTGGCCGATGCCGTTGCCCGCGTGCCGATTCTCGGCACTGCCGGATTGTCCAAGGTCATCAACGGCCCGATCCCCTACGCGCCGGACGGCAACCCGCTGATCGGCCCGATGCCCGGCGTGCCGAACGCCTTCGAGGCCTGCGTCTTCACCTTCGGCATCGCCCAGGGCGGCGGCGCCGGCAAGGTGCTGGCCGAATGGATGACTGAGGGCCAGACCGAATGGGACATGTGGTCCTGCGATCCGCGTCGCTTCACCAGCTTTGCCTCGGCCCCGGATTACTGCGTCGCCAAGGGCATGCAAATCTACGGCAACGAATATGCCATCCAGTTTCCGCGCCATGCCTGGCCGGCTGGGCGCGATCGCAAACTGTCGCCGATCCATGATCGCATCAGGGCGCTCGGCGCTTGCTTCGATGCCTATAATGGCTGGGAGCGCGCCACCTGGTACGCGCAACCCGGCGACGATGTTTCGGAAGCCGCGACGCTGACCTTCCGCCGCGATGGGCCCTGGCAGCATCGCGTCCGCGAAGAATGCCTCGCCGTGCGCGATGCCGCCGGCATTCTGGACCTGCCTGGTTTTTCCCGCTTCAATCTCGACGGTCCGGGCGCTGCGGAATGGCTGAGCCAACAGGTTACCGGGCTGGTGCCGAAACCCGGCCGCATCGGCCTCGCCTATTTTGCCGACGATAAGGGCCGCATCGTCACCGAAATGTCGGTGGTGCGCCACGACGAGAACTTGATGACGCTGATCACCGCCGCAGTGGCGCAGTGGCACGATTTCGAATGGCTGAAATCGCGCATGCCGAAGGACGCTTCATTCAAGCTGGCAGACCGGACCGAGGAATATTCCACGCAGATCCTCGCCGGGCCCAATTCGCGAAAAATCCTCGCCGACGTCTGCGCCGCCGACCTTGCTCTGCCCTGGCTGACGCACCAGGAGACGAGAATCGCCGGCCGTTGGGCAAGGCTGGTGCGCGTGTCCTTCGCCGGCGAACTCGGCTGGGAAATTCACACCAAGGTCGACGACACCGCCGCCGTATTCGACGCCGTCTGGGCGGCCGGGCGGAAGCACGGCCTGAAGCCGTTCGGCATGTACGCCCTGGATTCGCTGCGGCTCGAAAAGGGCTATCGCGCCTGGAAAGGCGACCTGTCGACTGACTATTCGATCCTGCAGGGCGGGCTGGAGCGCTTTGTGAAATGGGACAAGCCCGACTTCCGCGGCAAGGCGGCACTGCAAAACGAGAAGCAGCAGGGCGTGAAGAAGCGCTTTGTCACGCTGGTCGTCGAAAATCCCGGCGACTGCGACGCGCCCTCCATGTCGACGCTGTGGCATGACGGCCGGATTGTCGGCGAGACGACGTCCGGCGGCTGGGGTCATCGCATCGACAAGTCGATCGCGCTCGGCATGCTGCGCGCCGATCTCACTGAGCCGGGAACCGCGGTCGAGGTCGAGATCTTCGGCGAGCGCTTCAAGGCGGTCGTGCAGAAGGACGAACCGCTGTGGGATCCAAAGAACGAGAGGCTCAGGGCATGAAGAAGACAGTCATCCTCACCGATGGCGGCATGGGCCAGGAACTGGTACGCCGCAGCAAGTCCGAGCCGACGCCGCTGTGGTCGGCCAGGGTGCTGATCGACGAACCGGACCTGGTGCGCGACCTGCATGCGGAGTTCATCCGGGCCGGCGCCCGCGTCATCACCATCAACACCTATTCCGCAACGCCCGAGCGTCTGGCGCGCGAGGGCGCGGAAGAGTTGTTCAAGCCGCTGCAGAAGCGCGGCATAGAACTGGCAAGGCAAGCTCGCGACCAGTCCGGCGACGCGGCGATCGCCGGCTGCCTGTCTCCCCTGTTCGGCAGCTACGCCCCGGCACTGACGATATCCTTCCAGGATACGCTCGACATCTACCGCCGCATCGTTGCCGAGCAGGCTGACGGCGTCGATCTGTTCCTGTGCGAGACCATAGCGTCGGCCGAGGAGGCGCGCGCGGCTGTCACCGCGGCGTCGGAAAGCGGCAAGCCGGTGTGGGTGTCGTGGACGCTCGCCGATCACGGCGTACCGCGCCTGCGTAGCGGCGAAGCCATTGCGGCTGCGTCGAGCGCTCTCGACGGCCTGCCGGTCGCAGCTAGACTGATCAATTGCTGCCGGCCCGAAGCGATTGCTGCAGCGCTGCCCGAACTGATCGGCCTCGGCGGCCCGGTCGGCGCCTATGCCAATGGCTTCACCTCGGTCGAGGCGCTCAAGCATGGCGGTACGGTGGAGGTGCTGCACGCCCGCCACGACCTCGATCCGGATGCCTATGCCGGCCAGGCAGTCGGCTGGGTCGAGGCTGGCGCCGACATCGTCGGCGGCTGCTGCGAAGTCGGACCGCCCCATATCGCCGCCCTGCGCGCCCGGCTCGAACAAGCCGGCTACGAGATTTCGGGAGTAGCATAATGCCCAGGCCCTCATCACGCATTTCCGGCATCGTGCCTTCCGGCAAGGACGGCTGGGAGGTCCATTTCGCCGCCTGGACACGCAAGCAGGCCGGCGAGGACATCATCATGCTGTCGGTCGGCGACCATGATTTCGATACGCCGGCGCAGACGATCGAAGCCTGCGTGACCGCGGTTCGCGCCAGCAACCACCACTACACCCCGCTTCCCGGCATTCCGCGCTTGCGCAAGGCAATGGCGGCGGCCTCGAGCGCGTGCACTGGCGTTGCGACCAACCCCGACCAGGTCATCGCCACGCCGGGCGGGCAGGCTGCACTTTACGCGGCGGTGCAGGCCGTTCTCGACCAGGGCGACCATGCCATCGTGGTCGCGCCCTATTACGCGACCTACCCCAACACGTTCAGTGCAGCGGGTGCCGATTTCACCGTGGTCGAGACACCCGCCGAGGATGGGTTTCAGCCGCGAGCCGCCGACATTCGCGCCGCCCTTCGGCCAAACACGCGCGCCATCCTCATCAACACGCCCAACAACCCGACGGGTGCCGTCTATTCGCGCCAGCGGCTGGATGATCTGGCGCAGATCTGCCGGGAACATGACCTCTGGCTGCTGTCGGATGAGGTCTATTGGACGCTGGGCGGCGGCGAGCACATTTCGCCGCGTTCGCTGCCCGGCATGGCGGAACGCACGCTGGTCATCAACTCCATGTCCAAGAGCCACGGCATGACCGGCTGGCGCATGGGCTGGCTGACCGGACCCGAAGAGATGATCTCGCTGCTGACCAGCCTCAATCTGGTGACGACTTACGGCCTGCCGGCCTTCATCAGTCTCGCTTGCGCCGAGGCGCTCGAAAACGGCTACGGCGTCAAGGAGATCGCCGAACGCTATGCTGCAAGGCGCACCGTAGTACTCGATGCCATGCGCGGCATGAACGACGTCACCGTGCGGGGTTCGGAGGGCGGCATGTATGTCATGCTCGACATATCAGCCATCGAGCCGGACGACGAGAAATTCGCCTGGGCGTTTCTCGACAAGGAAAAGGTCGGCGTGATGCCCGGCTCGAGCTTCGGGGAGGCGGCCGCCGGACATATTCGCGTCAGCCTCTGCCAGCCCGAGGCGATACTTTTGGAAGCAGCCCTTCGGCTTCGTCGCTTCGCTTCCACCTATCGCCGCGAGGCCGCATGAGCGCCCTGCCCCCGAAAACCATCCCTACGAAAGCAAGGGCCGTCATCATCGGCGGCGGCGTCTCCGGCTGCTCGGTCGCCTACCATCTGGCCAAGCTCGGCTGGACCGACATCGTGCTGCTCGAACGCAAGCAGCTGACATCGGGCACGACATGGCACGCCGCCGGCCTGATCGGCCAGTTGCGCGGCTCGCAGAACATGACCCGGCTGGCGAAATATTCGGCCGACCTCTACGTCAAGCTGGAAGCCGAGACCGATGTCGGCACCGGCATGCGCCAGGTCGGCTCGATCACCGTGGCGCTGACAGAGGAGCGCAAGCACGAGATTTATAGGCAGGCGTCTCTCGCCAGCGCGTTCGATGTCGATGTGCGTGAGATTTCGCCTGATGAAGTCAAGGACATGTACCCGCATCTCAACATTTCCGATGTCGTCGGCGCCGTGCATCTGCCGCTCGACGGCCAGTGCGACCCGGCCAACATCGCCATGGCGCTGGCCAAGGGCGCCCGCCAGCGCGGTGCGACGGTCGTCGAGAACGTGAAGGTCACCAAGGTCCATACCAGGGATGGCCGCGTCACCGGCGTTTCCTGGACGCAAGGGGACGAGCAAGGCATGATCGAGGCCGATGTCGTCGTCAATTGCGCCGGCATGTGGGCGCGCGAGCTCGGGCGTCAGAACGGCGTTACCATCCCGCTGCACGCCTGCGAGCATTTTTATCTCGTCACCGAGCCGATCCCCGGCCTGGCCCGCCTGCCGGTGTTGCGCGTGCCGGACGAATGCGCCTACTACAAGGAAGACGCCGGCAAGATGATGCTCGGCGCCTTCGAGCCGGTGGCCAAGCCTTGGGGCATGGACGGCATCCGTGAGGATTTCTGCTTCGACCAGTTGCCCGAGGATTTTGAGCATTTCGAGCCGATCCTCGAAATGGGCGTCAACCGCATGCCGATGCTGGCCAGCGCCGGCATCCACACCTTCTTCAACGGTCCCGAGAGCTTTACGCCTGATGACCGCTACTATCTCGGCGAGGCGCCGGAGCTCTCCGGCTACTGGATGGCGACCGGCTACAATTCGATCGGCATCGTCTCCTCCGGCGGCGCCGGCATGGCGCTTGCGCAATGGATCAACGACGGCGAAGCGCCCTTCGATCTCTGGGAAGTCGATATCCGCCGCGCCCAGCCGTTTCAGAAGAACCGGCGCTACCTCAAGGAGCGCGTCTCCGAGACGCTCGGCCTGCTCTACGCCGACCATTTCCCCTACCGCCAGATGGCGACTTCCCGGAACATTAGGCGCTCCCCTCTCCACGAGCATCTGAAGGCGCGCGGCGCCGTGTTTGGTGAGGTCGCCGGCTGGGAGCGCGCCAACTGGTTCGCGCGTGACGGCCAGGAGCGCGAATACCGCTATTCATGGAAGCGGCAGAACTGGTTCGACAACCAGCGCGAGGAACACCTGGCCGTCCGAAACGGCGTCGGGCTGTTCGACATGACTTCGTTCGGCAAGATCCGTGTCGAGGGCCGTGAGGCCTGTGCCTTCCTACAGAGGCTTTGCGCCAACGACATGGACGTGACGCCGGGCAAGATCGTCTACACCCAGATGCTCAACCAGCGCGGCGGCATCGAGAGCGATCTCACCGTCTCACGGCTGTCTGAAACGGCCTACTTCCTCGTCGTGCCCGGCGCGACGCTGCAGCGTGATCTCGCGTGGCTGCGCAAGCATCTTGCCGACGAGTTCGTCGTCATCACCGATGTGACCGCTGCCGAGGCCGTGCTCTGCCTGATGGGTCCGGATGCGAGGAAGCTGATTCAAAAGCTGAGTCCGAACGATTTTTCCAACGAAACCAATCCGTTCGGGACGTTTCAGGAGATTGAAATCGGCATGGGGCTGGCTCGCGCCCACCGTGTCACCTATGTCGGCGAGCTCGGCTGGGAGCTTTATGTCTCGACCGACCAGGCAGCACACGTCTTCGAGGCGATCGCGGAGGCCGGCGCCGATGTCGGCTTGAAACTTTGCGGTCTACATACGCTGGATTCCTGCCGCATCGAAAAGGCGTTCCGGCATTTCGGCCACGACATCACCGACGAGGACAATGTGCTGGAAGCCGGCCTTGGATTCGCAGTGAAGACTGCCAAGGGCGATTTCGTTGGCCGTGATGCCGTGCTGAGAAAAAAAGAAACCGGATTGAACCGGCGCCTGGTGCAGTTCCGCCTGAAAGATACGCAACCCTTGCTTTTCCACAATGAGGCGATCCTGCGCGACGGCAAGATCGTCGGCCCGATCACCTCGGGCAATTACGGCCACCATCTCGGCGGTGCTATCGGCCTCGGCTACGTGCCGTGCCAGGGAGAGAGCGAGGCGGATGTGCTGTCGTCGTCCTACGAGATCGAGATCGCCGGCGAGCGCTTCGCCGCGGAAGTGTCGCTGAAGCCGATGTATGATCCGAAATCGGAACGGGTGCGGATGTAGCTCAAAACCGCTCCAGCTTCGTTCGCACTTTCTCCAGAAACGCCGCCCTCGTCTTCGGTGTCGACGCATCCATCAGGTAATGCGCCAGAAAGAACGTCCTGCAGCGGGGAGCGCAGAGTGCCCGCATGCCGCGCAAGATTGTCTTGCGTCCCGGCTGGCCGACTACGACGCTCCACCAAGTCGGTGCGCCGCAGGTCGTGATCACCCCGATCTTCGTCACATGCCTCATCAGCGACTGGATCCGTCCCTTGCCGGCCGGCAGCCGGAAGGCGACGTCGGTCGCCCAGACCCGGTCGAGCCAGCCCTTCAGCATTGCCGGCAGGCCGTACCACCATGTCGGATAGATGAAGAGGATTGCCTGGGCCCATTTGAGATTTTCGATATGCGGCTTGAGCGCCGGGTCTTGCGGGGCGTGCTCATTGTAGGAGCGTCGCTCGCCGCAGCCCATGACCGGATCGAAATTTTCCGCATAGAGGTCGAGCAGCCGCACCTCCCAGCCCCTCGCCTTCAGCACCTCGATGGCACTATCCCGGATCGCGGCACAAAAGCTTCCCAGGACCGGATGGCAATAAACCACCAGGACCCGCATCAGAATGCATCCATACTGGCGGCGACTTTCGCCGTGAATCTCTTCCGCGTTTCATCGGTCGACAGGTTCATCGAATAATGTGCGAGATAGGACACGGAGGCACCTGGCTTGACTGCGGCGCGCAATACACGCTTGACCAGCTTGCGCGGCGGATCGCCCATCAGCATGGCGTGGAGCCGGCTGCCGCCATAGGTGGTGACCGCCGCCAACTTGCGAATGTTGTGCAGCGACGGCTGCACCTTGCCATTGACCAGCTTGAACGAGACGCCGGGCAGGAAGACGCGGTCGAAAAAGCCTTTCAGGATCGCCGGGTAGCCGTAGTTCCACACCGGAAACGACAGCACCAGCGCCTCTGCTTTTTGCAACCTCGTGACATAGGGCGCTGCCGGATCACCGGCGCCGCGCTCGTCGTGGTAACCGAGCCGCTCGGCGCGCGTCAGCCGCGGGTCGAAATCCTCGGCATAGAGATCGCAGTCGTCGACCGCGTGGCCGGCGGCCGTCAGCCGCTCGACGATCACCTTGTGCAAACCGGCATTGAAGCTGGTCTCGACCGGATGGGCGTAGAGAACGAGGATTTTCATCACCCCGCCTTCTGCAACCCCTTGAACAGGAACGACTTGCCTGAACGATAGTCGTAGTCCGGGTTTTCCCAGGCGATCATCTTGCCCGGATTGAGCAGCCCTTGCGGATCGGTCTCGCGCTTGAACGCGAGCTGCACCTCGTCCGTCTGCTTCATGCCGCCCTCTTCCAGCGTGTAGCGGTGCGGATTGAAGACCCAGCAGCCACTGTCCTCGTGAATGCGGATGATCTCGTCGAGCCGCTCGGCCGTCGTGAAGCGCACCAACGGCAGTCCGGCCACGCCGATCGCGCCGTCGAAGCGGATGAATTCGAGATGTGTCGGCACCTCGTCGCCGAAGCGATCCATCATCGCCTTGACGTAAGCCAGATGATCCGGCGAGGGATAGCGGGTCTGCAGATATGTAATCGTCGGGTCGACCCTGATGGCACGCAGCGTCGTGTGGTTCCAGGTCAGCTCATAGGCCGGCGGCAGGCCCTTGAGATCGGCCTCCTTGTCGGCGCGGAAGACGATCTCGCCCTTGCTGCGCGCCGTGAGGGCGACAAAGGCGTCCATTGCATGCGGCGCAATCATGCAGACGACGATGCTTTGCTCGCGCCTGAAGAACCGCTGGTGCCGCTTGAAATAATCGTAAGGGATGGGCGCGGCGATCGGCGTGATCAGCTTCGCCAGAATGCCGTCCTGAATGGCGAGATCGTTGCCGTAGCCGGCCGCATCCATGAAATCGTCGAAGCCGACGATGACGTCGATCCAGTCGTAAGATGCGGTCAGCGGCATCTCGACCTCGGTGATGATGCCGTTGGTGCCATAAGCATGCATCACCTTCAGCACCTCCTCGCCGGTAAGATCCATGATGCGAGGCTCCGCTTCCATCGTCACGGTCCTGAGCCGGATGACATTGCCGAGGTCGCGCAGCCCACCCCAGCGGATCGAGCCGACGCCGCCCGATCCGCCGGCGACGAAACCACCTATGCTCGCCGTATTATAAGTCGATGGCGACATCCGAAGCTCCTGCCCGGAATGGGCGCGCGTCGCCCTGTCGATGTCGGCGAGGACGGCACCGGGTCCGGCCACGACTCGGCCGGGCGCGATCGACTTCACCGCATTCATCTCGGCAAGGTTGAGCACGACGCCGCCGGACAGCGGCATCGCCTGGCCGTAATTGCCGGTGCCGCTGCCTCGCGGCGTCACCGGAATGCCATGCCGGTGGCAAGCGGCGAGCACGCGGATCACCTCGTCTTCCGTCTTCGGCGTGACGATCAGGTCGCCGGAGACATGGTCGAGCTGTTGTTTCAGCACCGGACTGTACCAGTAGAAGTCACGGCTCTTCTGCTGGACGATTGCCGGATGGTCGTCGATCTTCAGGCCGTCGAGATCGCGTTTCAGGGCAGCCAGGTCCATCATTCCACCATCAGATCGTCGAGTTCGGCATAATCGGGCAATTGGCGCTCGATGGCGCGGCCGTCGCGCACCACGATGCGATCCGATTCGGGCCGCGACAGCAATTCCGTCCAGCTCCGCCCCTTGAAGACGACGAAATCGGCGGCGCCGCCGGCGGCAAGCGTGCCGAAGCCATCGAGCCGCATCACCTTGGCCGGCGTTGCGGTCACCGCTTGCGGCCAGTCGCCGACCGGGTGATCGAAATGCAGGATGCGCGTCGCCATGCGGTAGACCTCCAGCATGTCGAGATCGCCATAGGCGTAGAACGGATCGCGGGTGTTGTCGGAAGCGACGGCGACCGAGATGCCGCGCGCCTTCATCTCGTGCAGCAGCGTCACGCCGCGCCAGCGCGGCGTGGTCTTGTCGCCACGCCGGTCCTGCAAATAAAGATTGCACATCGGCAGCGACACCACGGCAAGCCGCGCCTTCGCCACCTTGTCCAGTGTGTCGAGCACATCGAGATCGGGCTGGCGTGCCAGCGAGCAGCAGTGGCCGACGAGGATGTTTCCGTCAAAACCATTCCACAGGGCCGCCCCGGCAATCTTCTTCAGCGAGATCGCCGAGATATCGTCAGTCTCGTCGGCGTGGAAATCGAGGTCGAGGCCATGCTTGATCGCCTGCGCGAACACCTGGTCGAGAAGCTCTTCCAGGTCCGGCAGCATATAGGTGACGACGCCAAGCACGCCGTTGGCCGCGGCCACGCGCTTGGCCAGCCTTTCGAACCATTGCTTGTCGCGCACCCCTTCGATGCCGAGCAGGCAGGCCGCCTGCAGTTCGATGCGGCCACGCCATTTCTCCCGTACCGTCTCGAACACCGGCCAGGAGATCTCCTCCTGCGGCGCGACGCTGTCGAGATGGGTGCGCATAGCCCTGGTGCCGTGCGCGTAGGCGCAGCGCAGCGAAAAGTCCATGCGGCGAGCGACGTCCTCGGCGCTCCAGCGGGCGGCACGGTCGGCGCCGGTGGCGTTCAGCGCGCCCATGAAGGTGCCGTCGGGATTGGGTTTTCGAGGCCAGATATGGCCCTTGTCGACATGCGTGTGGCAGTCAACGAAGCACGGCATGACGATACGGCCGCCGAGCTCGACGGCGTCTGCTGGCGCCTTGGACTGGCGATGCGCGGTAATGCTGGAGATTTTGCTGTCGGCGACAGCGATGTCGGCGAGCGCAAATCCGTCGGCATCGATAGGTGCATTAAATCCGGGCGTCAGGGATGAGTGAAGCCGGACGCTTGAGAGAATGAATCGGCCGGATTCGGGGATCATTTCTGAGGTCATCGCTGCCCCTCATCCGCCTGCCGGCACCTTCTCCCTGTATAGTGACGGGGAGAAGGGGCTGGCTGAGACCGCAGCATACTTTCAGCAACGCTGGAGATTGGCGAAATCGTGGATGATGGCGTCCTTCTCCCCGTCTCTATACGGGGAGAAGTGCCCGGCAGGGCGATGAGGGGCAGCGCTGACGCCGGGACGGACGACCGGCAGTTTTTGCCTTGAACACACAGTACCATCATGGCTCCTGCTTCAGCGCGCTCTCGTGCCAGCGGCGCAGAATGAGGTGCGAGATCAGCGACAGCACCAGGAAGATCAGAATGCCGGTGAACGAAATCAGGATCAGCGCCGCGAACAGTCGCGGTGCGTTGAGCCGGTAGCCGGCCTCGATAATGCGCGAGGCCAGCCCCGATGACTGTCCCTGAGCCCCGGCGACGAACTCGGCCACCACCGCGCCAATCAGCGACAGGCCGCCTGCGATCTTCAGCCCGCCTAGAAAATACGGCATCGCCGCCGGCAGCCGCAGGTAGCGCAATTGCTGCCAGCGGGTCGCGCCGTTAAGCCTGAACATGTCGCGCAGATTGCGGTCGACCGAATTGAGGCCGAGCGTGGTGTTGGACAGGATCGGGAAGAAGGCGACGATCCAGGCACAAAGCAAAAGCTTCGTCGTCTGGTTGTCGACATAGATGTTGATCAGCGGGAAGATCGCGACGATCGGCGTCACCTGCAGCACGATGGCAAACGGGAAGAACGACATCTCTACCCACTTCGATTGCGCGAACAGCACCGCCAGCCCGACACCGCCGACGACGGCCAGAAGCAGGCTGAGGAAGGTGATCTTGAGCGTCACCAGCAGCGAGGAGAACAGCAGCCCGGCATCGTCGAACAGCGTTTGCAGCACCACACCGGGGCGCGGCAGGATATATTTCGGGATGTCGTTCCAGACGCAGATGCGGTCCCACAGCCAGATGGCCAGGATCATGATCGACAGCGGCAGCAGCCACCGGCCGATTCGCTCGAGCCGTTCCTGGCGCACGCGACGCGCCTCCTCGGGGTCGAGCGTTAGCGCGTGTTCTTCAATGGCCGTCATGATGCGGTCCGGCAGTTGAGTTGATGACGCCGATCAGCACGTCGGATGCCTGGCGGCAGAGCGCGGCATAGTCGGGCGAGGTACGGAAGGTCTCGTTGCGCGGATAGGGTGCATCGATGGCGAGTTCTTTGAACACCCGGCCCGGTCGCGCCGCCATGACGACGACGCGGTTGGAGAGGAAAACGCTTTCGAAGACGCTGTGGGTGACGAAGACGACGGTAAAACGCTCGTCCTGCCACAGTTCCAGAAGATCGTTGTTGAGCTTGAAGCGGGTGATCTCGTCCAGTGCCGCGAACGGCTCGTCCATCAGCAGAATACGCGGCTTGGTCACCATGGCGCGGGCGATCGAGACGCGCATCTTCATGCCGCCGGACAGCTCGCGCGGCACGGCATTCTCGAACCCGGTCAGGTGGACCCGCGCCAGCATCTCCATCACGGCAGGCGCAGCCTTGGCCCGCGACACGCCTTTCAGCCGCAGCGGCAGCCAGACATTGTCGAAGACATCGGCCCAGGGCAGCAGCGTCGGCTCCTGGAAGACGAAGCCGATATTGGAGCGGTCGACAGAGCTGCTGCCGCGCCAGTCGAGCACGCCGGATGTCGGCGTCGCCAGACCCGCAATGAGGCGCAAGGCCGTCGACTTGCCGCAGCCGGACGGGCCGAGAAGGCTGAGGAAGTCGCCTTCCCGGATCGTCAGGTCGACATTGCTGAGCGCAGTCACGCCGTTGGAAAAGACCTTACCGACGCCACGCAGCGCCAGCAGCATCGGACCTTTGCCCGATGCGCTTGCCGGCGCTTGCGCCACTTTTTCCTGCATCATGCCCGGGTGCTATTTCTTCAGGTCGATGCCGACGCCCTTGTTGACGAAGGCCAGCGTGTAGGACTTCTTGATGTCGACGCCGGCCGGCACGACCTTGGCCTTGACCATCTTGTCGTAGAAGCTCTGGATGCGCGCGTCAGTCATCGCACCGATGCCGAGTTTTTCCGTGTCGCCGGAATCGACGATGCCGAATTTCTTCATCTGCTCGATCGAAAACGCGATCTGCTCGTCGCTGATGTCGGGGTTATCCTTCTTGATCGCAGCGTTGGCGGCAGCGTTGTCGCCATAGAGATAATTGTACCAGCCCTTGGCCGAGCCATCGACGAAGCACTGAACCACCTCCGGCCGCTTGTCGATCGTGGCCTGCATGGTCTCGATCGTCGTCGCATAGGTGTCGAAGCCGTAGTCGGCGAGCAGGAACAAATTGGGCTGGAAGCCGCCTTCCTTGGCGACGGCATAAGGCTCCGAAGTCACGTAGCCTTGCTGGATCGATTTCGGATTGGCGATGAAAGGTGCGGGGTTGAAGGTGTAAGGCACGCGCTTGGCCGGATCGAACCCGAATTCCGTGATCATCCATTGGAAGAAGCTCTGCGCCCCTTCGTCGCCGATGATGTACTGGTCCGCGTTCTTCAAATCCTCCCATTTGTCGAGGCCCTGACCCGGATGGCTCATGATCACCTGCGGCTCTTTCTGGAAGGAGGCGGCGACCACGCGCAGCGGAATGTCCTGCTGAACGGCGTCGAAGGCCTGCAGCATGTTGCCGCCCATGTAGAAGTCGATCTTGCCGGCGAGCAACAGCGGCCGACCGCTGACCTGCGGGCCACCTTGCATGATCGTCACGTCGAGCCCGCAAGCCGCATAGGTGCCATCAGCGGCCGCCTGATAATAGCCACCGTGCTCGGCCTGGGCGAGCCAGTTGGTGCCGAAGGTGACTTTTTCATTTGCTGCCGCGCTTAGCGTGCTTGCGGCAAGCAGCACGATCGCGCCCACTGAAATCTTAAGTTTTCCGTCCATCCACACCACCCTCTGTTGGCTCCGGCGCGCCACGCACCGGGCTCGACACCATCGATTCAAGAAGCAAGACACATGCCATCGCCCGGACCGCCCGCCTGCGCAACGGTGGCGCGCGAAGGCCGGACGGTCATGCTGTACCGGAGGCATCGTGCCTATTTTTTGAACGCCTGTCCACAATCGCCCTGATAACATGCACTGCATCTTGAAGGGGCCGCCAATCCGGCCTTACGCTGGCGGCAAACTGGAGATTTTCATGTTCAAATTCCTGACGCCGAAGTCGATCAAGCCGCCCTTCGCCCGCTATAGCCATGGCGTCGAGGTGCCTCTCGGCAAGAGGCTGGTGCTGTGTTCGGGCCAGGTCGCCATCACTGCGGACGATCAGATCCCGGAGGATGCCGGCGCGCAGGCCGAGCTCTGTTTTCAGAACATCGCCGCGATTCTTGGCGAGGCCGGGCTTGGACTTTCCGACATCGTCCGCATCAACGCCTATGTCACCGACCGCGCCTTCCTGCGGCCCTATATGGACGTCCGCGACCGCCTGTTCACCAGCCCGGCGCCGGCTTCGACGCTGATGATCGTGTCCGGTTTCGCGCGGCCGGAATTCAAGGTCGAGATCGAGGTCATCGCGGCAGGATGAGAAACCGGCTGGAATCGACAGGCCGTAGATCTCCAGTTAAACGACAAGGGCTGGTGCTGCCCCTCATCCGCCTGCCGGCACCTTCTCCCCGTATAGTGACGGGGAGAAGGGAAGCGCTCCAACGCTGGCGCCCCCCCTCTCCCCGTCTCTATACGGGGAGAGGGTAAGGGTGAGGGGCAGCGCCGACCCCGCCAGTCTCTCTTCGAGGTTCAAAATGGCCGGAACAAACAAACGCGTATGGTGGGGCGACTACCGGACCACCGAATACGCCACCATCGATCCGGAGGCGACGATCGCCGTTCTGCCGGTGGCGGCGATCGAACAGCACGGGCCGCATCTGCCGGTTTCGACCGACACCTCGATCATGACCGGCATGCTCGAAACAGTAATCGCGCGCCTGCCCGGCGATCTCGACATCCGTATCCTGCCGGTCCAGGCGGTGGGCAAGTCGAATGAGCACCTGCATGCGCCGGGAACCCTCACTCTGCCGGCGGCGACCTTGATCGAGGCGTGGACCGAGCTTGGCCTATCTATCGCGCGGGCCGGGTTAAGGAAACTGATCGTCGTCAACTCGCATGGCGGCAACGAGGAGATCATGGGCATCGTGACGCGAGAATTGCGCGTGCGTGCAAAGATGCTGGCGGTGAAGACGAGTTGGCAACGCTTTGGCCGGCCGGCCGGCATGTATACCGAGCTTGAGGATCGCCAAGGCATTCATGGCGGCGATGTCGAGACCTCGCTGATGCTGCATTTCCGGCCGGATCTCGTCGACATGGCAAAGGCCGACAATTTCGTGTCCAACGTCGCCCGCGCCGAAAAGGAGTTTTCGCTGCTGCGCCACACCGGAACGCACGCCTTCGCCTGGATCGCCACCGATCTCAACCCCAACGGCGTCGTCGGCGACGCCAGCATTGCAACGGCCGAAAAGGGCCGGCTGACCGCCAACCATCAGGCCGACGGCTTCATCAGCCTGTTGAAGGACGTGCGCAAGGCAAAGCTGGCCGACTGGCTGGCCTAGGAGGCTCTCCGCCAGCGCCGCGCCGCCCCTCACCTGCCTGCCGGCAGCGCCGACGTCAGCCGTCGATCTTTAACGCAAAAGGCGTGCCTTCGAAGGCCTCCGCGCCGCGCCCGATCGCCTGGATCGCACCGGTCATGCGGCCGTTGCGGTCAAGCAGCGCGTCGGCGACCGCGATCAGCCGCGGATTGGGTGTCGCCGTCGGCGAAAGCGCACGCAGCGTCTCAGCCAATTCGAGCTCGCAGCGCTTCGGCGCCAATGCCGCCGCGATGATGTAGGCCGAGGCCGTCGACCGGCTGATACCGGCATAGCAATGCACGACCAGCGGTCTTGCACGATCCCATCGGCGCGCGAAATCGAGCAGGTTGCGAACATGCTCCTCGCCCGGCATGGTCATGCCCTCTTGTGCCACGGCAATGTCGTGCATGACCAGATGCAGATGGTTCTCCTGGGCGATCGATGCCGGCCGTGTCACCTCGGTGCCGGCGGCCAGCAGCGAAAGCAGCCGCTCGGCGCCGGTTCTCGTGACCGTTTCCTCGACCTTCGATAGCGAACAGACATGGATCATTGCTTGATCTCCTAATGCATGTCGCGCAAAACCGCGCAGCGGTTTTGCGATAACGACATGCATAAAAACAAGACTTAAAGCGCGTCGCATGAATCCGTTCAATTACGACGCGCTTGAGGGGTCATCGTCGCGCTGTTGCGCCCAGTCGGCAAGAGCCGATTCGAGCCGCTGCCATTCCTCGTCCCCGCCCGGCAGCCCGGCGCGCAGCACATGCGGCCGGCCGGAAAAATGGCGAAGCAGGATGCCGCGCTCGCCAAGCACCGAAAACAGACCGTCGGCGCCTGCCAGCCTGATATAGCGAAACAGGGTGGTGCCGCCGGCGACCGGGACACCGAAGCGGCCGAACAGCGCATCGAGCCGTGCTGCATCCTCTGCCAGACGGCGTCGCATCTCGGCCTGCCAGCCGCTGTCGGCAAGCGCGCGGATACCGTATTCGAGCGCCGGGCCGGCAACCGCCCATGGCCCGAACTGCGCCTCGAGCCGTTCGACCGTCAGCGCGTCGGCCAGTGCAAAGCCGAGCCGCAGTCCGGCGAGGCCAAAGAACTTGCCGAAGGAACGCAGCACGACGATGCCGCCTTGCTCGACATCGCCGGTCAGGCTTTCGCCAAGCGGGCCGACATCCATGAACGCCTCGTCGACGACCAGCAACCCGCCTCTGGCGCGCAATTTTTTGGCAAGCTCAAGCAGCCTCTCGCGCTCGACAATATGCCCGTCCGGATTGTTGGGGTTGACGATGATGGCGAGGTCGGCTCCTGCCAAGGCATCGAAATCGTCGACCTCCATCACAGCATGGCCAGCGATTGCCGCTGCCCGTTGATGTTCGGCATAGGTCGGCCCGAGCACCAGCGCCTTGCCGGGGCTCGCCAGCGAGGCGACACGCGGCAACAGGATCTGCGTGCCCGGCGCTGCCGTCACATTCGCCGCCGACGGCGCGCCATAGGCGTTTGCCGCGACGTCGGCCAGATCACGGACCCGCGCAGCTTCCGGCAATCTGGACAGGGCGGTGGCGGGCAGATCGAAAAACGGATAGGAGTGCGGATTGATACCGGTCGAGAGGTCGACAAAGGGCTGTGGCGCATGCCGAAAAAGCGCCCTCGCCCGGCCAAGGCTTCCGCCGTGATCCACCACTGCCGCCGCTCCATCAAGAGACTTCATGTCGATCCTGATCGCTTTCCTGTCACTGGTTATTGAATTCACCGTAGGCTATCCAGCCTGGCTGTTCGGCGCCATCGGCCATCCCGTCACCTGGTTTGGCAGGCTGATATCCTTTCTCGATACCAGGCTCAACCGCGATACTGATTCCGACGCCGTCCGTCGCCGGCGCGGCGTTGATGCGCTGCTGATCATCGTGCTGGTGCCGGCGGCCATCGCCTTCGCGGTGGAAACCATACTTTCGGGCATTCCCGCCGGATTGGTCCTCACGGCAATTCTGGCGACGTCGCTGCTGTCGCAAAAGAGCCTGGCCGAGCATGTCGAGGCGGTGGCCGACGGGCTCGACAATGGTGGACTCGACATCGGCCGTGTTGCCGTCTCGCGGATCGTCGGCCGCGACCCCGAAAAGCTCGACAGAGCCGGCGTCTGCCGCGCGGCGATCGAAAGCCTTGCCGAGAACTTTTCCGACGGCGTCGTCGCGCCCGTCTTCTGGATCGGCGTCGGCGGGCTGGCCGGCGGCGTCGCCTACAAGGCCGCCAACACCGCCGATT
>NZ_JAMYLP010000037.1:0-53242 GCF_040318085.1 Mesorhizobium sp. M1322 | reverse complement strand
CCCCCCCCCCCCCCCCCGCCCCGCCCCCCCCCCCCGCCCCCCGCCCCCCCCCCCCGCCGCCCCCCCCCCCCCCCCCGCCCCCCCCCCCCCCCCCCCCCCCCCGGCCGCCCGCGCCCCCCCCCCCCCCCCCCCCCACTTGTCCAAGATGAAAAAAACTTTCATACGAGTTGAATTCGACTCATGAAGCTGGTAGCACCTAAATCATACCTCGTCTCGGGAGCCTGACATGTGCGGAATCGTCGGACTGTTTTTGAAGGACAAGACGCTCGAGCCCCAACTTGGCTCAATGCTTTCGGAGATGCTGATCTCGCTCAGCGATCGCGGTCCCGACAGCGCCGGCATCGCCATCTATGGAGCGCCATCCGGCAATGAGGCCAAGATCACCATCCAGTCGGCAAAGCCGGAGCACGATTTCCGCAATCTTGACGCCGATCTCGCCAAAGCGATCGGAGCGCCGGTAAGCATCGCGGTGAAATCGACGCATGCTGTGGTCAGGACCGCGCCTGCCAAGATCGATGAAGCGCGCGAAACCATCCAGGCGCTGCGCCCAGACGTCCGCATCATGGGCGCTGGCGACGTCGTCGAGATCTACAAGGAAGTCGGATTGCCGGAAGCGGTCGTCGATCGCTTCAACGTGCGCAGCATGACCGGCACGCACGGCATCGGGCATACCCGCATGGCGACGGAATCGGCTGTCACAACGATGGGTGCGCATCCGTTCTCGACCGGCGCCGACCAGTGCCTGGTGCATAATGGTTCGCTGTCCAATCACAACAATGTTCGCCGCGAGCTGATCCGCGAAGGCATGAAATTCGAGACCGAGAACGACACGGAAGTCGCGGCCGCCTATCTCTCCTCGCAGATGGCGCATGGCAAGAATCTCGGCGAGGCGCTGGAAGGCACGCTGAGCGACCTCGATGGCTTCTTCACCTTTGTCGTCGGAACCAAGAACGGCTTCGGCGTGGTGCGCGATCCGATCGCCTGCAAGCCCGCCGTCATGGCCGAGACCGATCAGTATGTCGCCTTCGGCTCGGAATATCGCGCGCTCACCAAACTGCCCGGCATAGACAATGCGAGGGTCTGGGAACCCGAGCCCGCAACCGTCTATTTCTGGGAGCATTGAGTTCATGCCGGCAATCAACGTCTCCAAGGCACTCGACCAGAGCCATGCGTCACGGGTCTTCGACTTGGCCGAGATGCCGCTGCGCGAGCTCAACCAGGCGCTTCATAATTTGACCCCCGGTTCGAACGAGACCGCCTGGGAAGTGCTCAACCCGAAAGGCAGCCATTCCGTCGCCGTCGGCGTCGACCAGCCCGTCACGATCGATGTCCGCGGCAGCGTCGGCTATTATTGCGGCGGCATGAACGACGGCAGCACCATTACCGTGCATGGCTCGGCCGGACCCGGGGTTGGCGAAAACATGATGTCGGGCTCGATAACGGTCAAAGGCGATGCCAGCCAGTATGCCGGCGCCACCGGCAGGGGCGGGCTGCTGGTTATCGAGGGCAATGCGTCGTCGCGCTGCGGCATCTCGATGAAGGGCATCGACATCGTCGTCCATGGCAATATCGGCCACATGTCGGCGTTCATGGCGCAGTCCGGCAATCTGGTGGTGCTGGGCGATGCCGGCGACGCGCTCGGCGATTCCATCTATGAGGCGCGGCTGTTCGTGCGCGGCAAGGTCGGCAGCCTCGGCGCCGACTGCATCGCCAAGGAGATGCGGCCCGAGCATCTGGAATTGCTGCAAGGCCTGCTCGACCGCGCCGGGGTGACCGACGTCAAAGCGGGGGAATTCACGCGTTACGGTTCGGCGCGCACACTCTACAATTTCAACATCGACAACGCCGACGCGTATTGAGGCAGCATGACCTATCGCAACCCGCCGACGACGCCGCGCAAATCCGCGACCTTCGACGACTACACACTCTCCGAGATCCGCCGCGCCGCGACGACCGGCATCTATGATATTCGCGGCGCCGGCGCCAAGCGCAAGCTGCCGCATTTCGACGACCTGCTGGTGCTCGGCGCCTCGATCTCGCGCTATCCGCTGGAAGGCTATCGCGAGCGCTGCGACACCAGTGTCGTGCTGGGTTCGCGCTATGCAAAAAAGCCGATCGAACTGAAAATCCCGATCACCATCGCCGGCATGAGTTTCGGGTCGCTGTCCGGCCCGGCCAAGGAAGCGCTCGGCCGCGGCGCGACGCTGTCGGGCACCTCGACGACCACCGGCGACGGCGGCATGACCGAGGAAGAGCGCGGCCATTCCAAGACGCTCGTCTACCAGTATCTGCCATCGCGCTACGGCATGAACCCGCGCGACTTGCGCCGGGCGGATGCGATCGAGATCGTCGTCGGCCAGGGCGCCAAGCCCGGCGGCGGCGGCATGCTGCTTGGCCAGAAGATCTCCGACCGCGTCGCCGAAATGCGCACGCTGCCGAAGGGCATCGACCAGCGCTCGGCCTCGCGCCATCCCGACTGGACCGGGCCCGACGATCTGGAAATCAAGATCCTGGAGCTGCGCGAAATCACCGACTGGGAAAAGCCGATCTACGTCAAGGTCGGCGGCGCGCGGCCCTATTACGACACAGCGCTTGCGGTGAAGGCAGGCGCAGATGTCGTCGTGGTCGACGGCATGCAGGGCGGCACCGCCGCAACCCAGGAAGTGTTCATCGAGAATGTCGGCCAGCCGACGCTTGCCTGCATCAGGCCGGCGGTGCAGGCGCTGCAGGATCTCGGCATGCATCGCAAAGTGCAGCTGATCATCTCCGGCGGCATCCGCAACGGTGCCGATGTCGCCAAGGCGCTGGCGCTCGGCGTCGACGCGGTGTCGATCGGCACGGCCGCACTTGTCGCGCTCGGCGACAACGATCCGCGCTGGGAGGCGGAATACAACGAGCTCGGCACCACCGCCGGCGCCTATGACGACTGGCATGAGGGCCGCGACCCGGCCGGCATCACCACGCAGGATCCCGAACTGATGATGCGGCTCGACCCGATCGCCGCCGGGCGACGGCTGGCCAACTACCTGAAGGTGATGACGCTGGAGGCTCAGACGATCGCGCGCGCCTGCGGCAAGAACAGCCTGCACAATCTCGAGCCCGAAGATCTCGTCGCGCTGACGATCGAAGCCGCCGCCATGGCCGGCGTGCCGCTGGCCGGCACCAACTGGATTCCGGGGAAGAACGGCTTCTGATACCAAACTATCAAATACCAATAAGCGAGGAACTATAATGGGGAACGATCTCGCCGCCTTTGCCAAAGAGAACGGCGTCAAATATTTCATGATTTCCTACACCGACCTGTTCGGTGGGCAGCGCGCCAAGCTGGTGCCGGCGCAAGCCATCGCCGACATGCAGAAGGACGGTGCCGGCTTTGCCGGCTTTGCCACCTGGCTCGACCTGACGCCGGCGCATCCAGACATGCTGGCGGTGCCGGATCCTGGTTCGGTCATCCAGCTGCCGTGGAAACCGGAAGTCGCCTGGATTGCCGCCAATTGCATCATGGACGAGAAATCGGTCGAGCAAGCGCCGCGCAACACGCTGAGGCGGCTGATTGACGAGGCGGCGGGCGACGGTATGCATGTCAAAACCGGCGTCGAGGCCGAGTTCTTCCTGATCTCGCCGGACGGCAAGACGATTTCCGACGAATACGACACGGCCTCAAAGCCCTGCTACGACCAACAGGCGGTGATGCGCCGCTACGATGTCATCGCTGAAATCTGCGACCACATGCTGGCACTCGGCTGGGGGCCCTACCAGAACGATCATGAGGACGCCAACGGCCAGTTCGAGATGAACTGGGCCTTCGACGATGCGCTGGCGACCGCCGACAAGCATTCCTTCTTCAAGTTCATGGTCAAGTCCGTTGCCGAAAAGCACGGCCTGCGCGCCACCTTCATGCCAAAACCGTTCCCCGGCCTGACCGGCAATGGCTGCCATGCCCACATCTCGGTGTGGGACAAGGACGGCAAGACCAATGTCTTTGCAGACAACGCCATGGAGCTCGGCCTGTCGGCGAAGGGCAAGAATTTTCTCGGCGGCATCATGAAACATGCCTCCGCACTTGCCGCGATCACCAACCCGACGGTCAATTCCTACAAGCGCATCAATGCGCCGCGCACCATTTCGGGCGCTACCTGGGCGCCGAACTCGGTGACCTGGACCGGCAACAACCGCACCCACATGGTGCGCGTGCCCGGCCCCGGCCGTTTCGAGCTGCGCCTGCCCGACGGCGCGGCAAACCCTTATCTGCTGCAGGCCGTCATCATCGCCGCCGGCCTCGACGGCATCCGCTCAAAGGCCGATCCGGGCAAGCGCTACGACATCGACATGTACCAGTTCGGCCATACGGTGGAGGGTGCGCCGAAGCTGCCGCTCAACCTGCTCGATGCGCTGCGCGAGTTCGACAACGACAAATCGCTCAAGGCGGCGCTGGGTGAGGAATTCTCGTCGGCTTATCTAAAGCTCAAGCACCAGGAATGGAATTCCTATGCTTCCCACTTCACCCAGTGGGAGCGTGACCACACGCTCGACATCTGATCCGGAATTGTTGCACGCCCGGCGCGAAACAGGTTCATGAAATACTCGATCTTCTCCCTCGCCCGGGCGGCATTTTCCGGCCACAAAAACTGGCAGCGCACTTGGCGCGACGCCAGCCCGAAGGATCACTACGACGTGGTGATCATCGGCGGCGGCGGCCACGGCCTGGCGACGGCATGGTTCCTGGCCAGCGAATACGGCATCAGGAATGTCGCCGTGCTCGAAAAAGGCTGGATCGGCTCCGGCAATGCCGGCCGCAACACCACCATCATCCGCTCCAATTACGGGCTGCCCGGCAATACCGGCTTCTACGAGCTGTCGATGAAGCTGTGGGAGCGCATGGAGCAGGACCTCAACTACAACACGATGGTCAGCCAGCGCGGCGTCATCAACCTCTATCATTCCGACGCGCAGCGCGACGCCTATGCGCGGCGCGGCAACACGATGCGCATCAACGGCATCGATGCCGAATTGCTCGACCTGGCGGCGGTCAAGAAGATGATGCCGTTCCTGAACTTCGACAATGCACGCTTTCCCGTGCAAGGCGGCCTGCTGCAGCGGCGCGGCGGCACGGCGCGCCATGACGCGGTGGTCTGGGGCTACGCCCATGCGGCGAGCGCGCTCGGCGTCGACATCATCCAGAATTGCGAGGTGACAGGCTTCGTGCGCGATGCCAACGGCAAGGTGACCGGGGTCGAGACATCGCGTGGCAAGATCGGCGCTGGCAAGGTCGGCATGGCTGTCGCCGGCAGTTCGTCGCGGGTCGCGGCGATGGCGGGACTGCGCCTGCCGATCGAAAGCCATGTGCTACAGGCCTTCGTCTCCGAGGCGATCAAACCGCTGATCCCCAACGTCATGACCTTCGGCGCCGGCCATTTCTACGTCAGCCAGTCCGACAAGGGCGGGCTGGTCTTCGGCGGCGACATAGACGGCTACAATTCCTATGCCCAGCGCGGCAACATGCCGGTCATGGAAGACGTCTGCGAGGGCGGCATAGCGCTGATGCCGATGATCGGCCGCGTGCGCCTCTTGCGCCAGTGGGGCGGCATCATGGACATGTCGATGGACGGTTCACCGATCATCGACAAGACGCCGGTGGACGGGCTCTATCTCAATGCCGGCTGGTGCTATGGCGGCTTCAAGGCAACGCCCGGCTCCGGCCTTGTCTTTGCCCATCTTCTGGCCCGCGACGAGCCGCACCAAGAGGCTGCTAGGTTCCGCCTCGACCGATTCCGGCGCGGCGCGATGATCGATGAAAAGGGCGTCGGCGCCCAACCGAACCTGCACTGAGGACGGCCCAGAAAACATGCGTATTGCCTGTCCCTTCTGCGGCGAACGTGAACTCGGCGAGTTCACCTGTCTTGGCGACGCCAAGCCGGTGCGTCCGGCGGCTGGCGCCTCGGAAGACGAGGTGTTCGACTACGTCTATCTGCGCGACAACATTGCCGGCGAAATGAGCGAACATTGGTACCATGGTGGCGGCTGCCGGGCCTGGCTGAAGATCACCCGCAACACGCTGACACATGAGATTTCCTCGGTCGAGCCGGCGGCGGGTGTTGGTGCAAGGCAGGCCGCAAGATGAATTCTGTCCAGGGCAGCGCGGCGCTCGTGCATGAGGTTGAAGCGATGGAAGGCCGGCAGCCGTGATCTCCAGCCAGCCCCATCGTCTCGCATCGGGCGGTCTCATCGACCGCTCGGCGCCGCTGAACTTTCGCTTCGACGGCAAAACCTTTGCCGGCTTCCAGGGCGACACGCTTGCCTCGGCACTGATCGCCAATGGCGTCAAGCTGGTCGGCCGCTCGTTCAAATACCATCGGCCGCGTGGCATCCTGACATCAGGCTCGGAAGAACCCAACGCGCTGGTCGAGCTGCGCACGGGCGCGCGCCGCGAGCCCAACACCAAGGCGACCACGGCAGAACTTTATGACGGTCTGGAAGCGGCCAGCCAGAACCGCTGGCCGTCGCTGCGTCACGATCTGATGGCGGTTAACCAACTGTTCGCGCCGATCTTCGTCGCCGGCTTCTACTACAAGACCTTCATGTGGCCGGCAAAATTCTGGGAAGCGGTCTACGAGCCGGCGATCCGCCGCGCCGCCGGTCTC
Source organism: Mesorhizobium sp. M1322 (assembly GCF_040318085.1). Taxonomy (NCBI): domain Bacteria; kingdom Pseudomonadati; phylum Pseudomonadota; class Alphaproteobacteria; order Hyphomicrobiales; family Phyllobacteriaceae; genus Mesorhizobium; species Mesorhizobium sp. M1322. Next base: position 46,601 of record NZ_JAMYLP010000037.1, on the reverse strand, counting down.
GGCCGCGCAGCTGGCGTTGCCGATCCCGACCGTTACGACAAGGCGTGGGCGTATTGCGACGTGCTGATCGCCGGTTCCGGCCCAGCCGGGCTGGCGGCAGCACTTGCCGCCGGTCGCAGCGGCGCCCGCGTCATCCTGTGCGAGGAAGATTTTGCGCTCGGCGGCCGCCTGCTTGCCGATGGCGGCACGATCGACGGCATGCCGGCGGCCGAATGGATTTCCCGCACCCTGGCCGAACTCGCTACCCTGCCCGATGTCCGCATCATGACCCGCACGACGCTGTTCGGCGTCTATGACGGCGGCACCTATGGCGGGATCGAGCGGGTCAACGACCACCTGCCCTCCCCGCCCGAGCATCAGGCGCGCCAGCGACTCTGGCGGATCGTGGCAAAGCGGTCGATTGTTGCCGCCGGCGCCATCGAACGGCCGATCGTCTTTGTTGGAAACGACACGCCCGGCGTGATGATGGCTTCGGCGATGCGGGCCTATGTCGCGCGCTATGCGGCAACCCCTGCAAAGAGGATCGCGCTGTTCACCAACAATGAGGATGGCTGGCGCACGGTCGAGACGGCGCTTGGCGCCGGATTGCAGATCGCCGCGATCGTCGATGCGCGTCCGGACGTGTCGGCTGCGCATCGCGCGCTTGCTGCCAAGGCCGAGTTTCCGGTGTTGAACGGTTCGGTCGCCGGGGTCGAAGGCGGCAAGGACGGCGTCCGGAAAATCTCGGTATCGCTCACCGGCGGTGCACGCGCCGAGGTCGAAGCCGACGGGCTTGCCGTTTCCGGCGGCTGGAACCCGGCGGTCGGGCTGACGTCCTATCATCGCGGCCGGCCGAAATGGCAGGGCGATATATCGGCCTTCGTGCCGGACGGCGCGCCTGCGGGCATGGAGGCCGCCGGTGCCGCCAACGGCGCTTTTGGGCTCGGCGCCTGCCTGCGCCAAGGATTTACTGCCGGTGCGGCGGCAGCGCAGAGTGCTGGGCGCGGTGGCAATCCCGGCACGCCGCCACTCGCCGACGATGAAGCTTTTTCGCTGACCCCGCTCTGGCATGTCGCCGGCAAAGGCAAAGCCTTTGTCGACTACCAGCATGACGTCACCGCGTCGGACATCGAACTGGCGCAGCGCGAAGGCTTTGAATCGGTCGAGCATCTGAAGCGCTATACGACGCTCGGCATGGCCACCGACCAGGGCAAGACCTCGAACGTCGCCGGCCTCGCCATCATGGCGGCGGTATCTGGCAAATCCATTCCCGAAACCGGCACGACGATCTACCGTCCGCCCTACGTGCCGGTCGCCATCGGCGCCTTCGCCGGCCATCATCGCGATGAGAACTTCCATGGGACAAGACTGACGCCGTCGCATCACTGGGCAGCCGAACAGGGCGCGGTGTTCGTCGACACCGGCCTGTGGAAGCGCGCGCAATGGTATCCGCGCGCCGGCGAGAAGGACTGGCTGGAATCGGTCACCCGCGAGGTCAAGGCGGTGCGCTCTGGCGTCGGCTTCTGCGATGTCTCGACGCTCGGCAAGATCGACGTGCACGGACCGGATGCCGGCGCCTTCCTCGACCGCGTCTACATCAACACCTTCTCCAGTCTTGCTGTGGGGAAAGCTCGCTATGGGCTGATGCTGCGCGAGGACGGCATGGTCTATGACGACGGGACCACGTCGCGGCTGGCCGAGGACCACTATTTCTTGACCACCACCACCGCCAAAGCCGGACCGGTGATGCAGCATCTTGAATTCTGCCGGCAGGTGCTGTTTCCTGAACTCGACGTGCAGCTGACCTCCGTCTCCGACCAGTGGGCGCAATTCTCGGTCGCCGGGCCGAAGACGCGGGAGTTGCTGAAACAGATAGTTGATGAATCCGAAGACCTATCGAACGAAGGTTTTCCGTTCATGGGCGCAAGCGAAGTCACGCTGCGCGGCGGCCTCAAGGCGAGATTGTTCCGCATTTCGTTCTCCGGCGAGATGGCGTTCGAGATTTCCGTTCCGGCCCGCTACGGCGACGCGCTGGTGCGCAATCTGATGCTGGCCGGCAAACAATTCGGCGTAACGCCCTACGGCACTGAGGCGCTCGGCGTCATGCGCATCGAAAAGGGCCATGTCGCCGGGCCGGAACTGAACGGCACGACGACAGCGGCCGATCTCGGCTTGGGCAAGATGATGTCGACCAAGAAGGATTTTGTTGGCCGCGTGATGGCCGGGCGCGAGGCGCTGGCGGCAGCGGATCGGCGGGTCGTGGTCGGCATCAAGCCGACGGACAGAGCGCGCCGCCTGCGCTCCGGCGCGCATGTCATTCCGAAGGGCGAGATACCGGGTTCCGCCAACGACCAGGGCTATGTCACCTCGGTCTGTTTCTCGCCGACGCTTGACCAGTGGATCGGGCTGGCGCTTGTCGAGCGCGGCCGCGAGCGGATCGGCGAGATCGTCCATGCGCATGACCCGCTGCGCGGCGAGGATTACGATGTCGAGCTGTGCAATCCCGTCTTCTACGATCCGGATGGAGGGCGCCAGCGTGGCTGATTTTTCGTGGCTTCCTCGCAGTCCGCTGGAGAACGCGCTTGTTGCAGGCGCCTATGGCGCTCGCGACGTCGCGCCGGGCATTTCGCTTACAGAAGTTCGCAATTTCGACCTGGTCCAGGTCATGGCGCGGCGCGCCAAAGGGGCGGAACTGGCAAACGCCGCCAAGGCCCGTTTCGGCATGGCGGCTCCGGAAGTGCCGAAGGCGGTCAGCGCTTCGGATGTGACCCTCATCTGGTCGGGACCGGATCAGTTCCTCGTCCTCTCGAAGGACGGCAAACACGCGATGGACAGGCTGAGTCAGGCGTTTTCGCAATCCGCCTCGCTGTCCGATCAGTCGCATGCGCGCGCCTGGATCAGCGTCTCGGGAGCCAAGGCGCGCACCATGCTGGCGAAATTGTCGTCGATCGACCTGCACCCGCCGGCATTTCCGATCGGCGCCGCTGCCGCGACATCGATCGACCATACCAGCGTCAATCTCTGGCGTGGCGATGACCGGCTGGATGGGCAGGCTGTGTTCAACCTTTTGGTGTTTGCAACCTTCGCCGAAACGCTGTGGCATACGATGCTCGACGCGGCCGCCGAATACGGCGTCGACATCGGGTTTTTGGAGGAATTGGGGTAGTCTCGATTTTTGCCGGAAGAGGGCCAATTTGATATCTCGGCGCTGCCCCTCATTGCCCTGCCGGGCATTTCTCCCCGTTAACGGGGAGAAAGAAGCTGGCCGCAACGCCGGCGCCTTATTGTGCAACGCTGGTGATTGGCGAAATCGTCGAGGAGAGCGCCCCTCGCCCCGTTTACGGGGAGAGGATGCTGGCAGGCAGGTGAGGGGCGGCGCCGACGGTTGGAAGATAAGCTCGATCGGCCAACTCAAACCCAAGCGATTGCGCCCAGCCCATCCCCTTTGCCTTGCCAAAACTGCAAGCACTGCTATTCTTGCCGCTAAAATAATTTCACGTACAGGCAAACTTGTTTCTCGAAACTGGGGTTGAGATGAGCCAGTCGCCCTACCCCGCCGTCGCCGCCGGACCGCCCCGGCCGAGCCTCATCTTGCGGCCCGGCCAGATCGCGCTGCCGGCTGGCATGGAGCGCTATTTCGTTCACGGCAATGGCGCAGTGCTCATCGACATCGAGGCCGGCGACACGATCAGCGTGCGCAATGTCGAAGGCGGGCAAGCCTGCGAGTTGCTGGCATGGGACAAGACCGGCGCGACCGATGCCGGCATTTTCGGCGAGAAATCGAACAGCAATGCCGCCGGCATCAAGGCGCTGCTGGCCGATGGCGACGACAACCTGGCCGCGCTGCGCCTAGGGCTGGAGCGCCGCCAAGTGCAGCTCGACCAGCCAGCGGCGGTTCGCGTTTTCGGCGGCGCCACCCCTGCCGGCACCGAACAGGGTTTTGCTGTCGCCCGTGACGGCTCGATGCTCATTGCCGCCCCGGGCGGGCCGATGCTGGTCGACGGCCACGACACGGCGACGCCGCTCAGCGTCATCGTCCGCCGCGCCACGATCCGTCCGGCGGCGAAGTCGCAATTGGGCGATCCGCTGGCCGATCCGGTGCTTGATCTGCGCGTCCATTCGGCGACGGCGGAAGCCTATCTCGTTAGGGCAGGCGACTATCTGCAGATCATCGATGTCGACGGGCGCCAATGCACCGACTTCCAGTGTTTTTCGGCACGCAAGCTCGACAAGGGGCGCGACCTTCCGCTCGACGTGACGACGACCCGCACGCTGATGGGCTCGAGCTATCCGATGCCAGGCCTGCACTCGAAATATTACGACCAGGACATGGACCCGCTGGTCGAGGTGGTGCAGGACACTTGCGGCCGGCACGATGCGTTCGCGCTCGCTTGCGCCGCCAAATATTACGACGACATTGGCTATCCCGGTCACCCCAATTGCTCGGAGAATTTCAACCGCGCGCTGTCGGACAAGGGAGTGAACCCCCGCGCCGGCTGGATGGCGATCAATTTCTTCTTCAACACGGCGATCGACGCGCATGGCGTCATGGTTTCCGACGAGCCATGGTCGCGGCCGGGCGACTATGTGCTGCTGCGCGCCTTGACCGACATCGTCTGCGTCTCGTCCGCCTGTCCCGACGATACGACGCCGGCCAATGGCTGGAACCTGACCGACATCCATGTGCGGACCTATTCCGGCCAGCACAAATTCTCGCGAGCGATCGCCAGACGCATGACGCCTGATTCGGAACCGAAAATGACCCGCGAGACCGCTTTTCATTCGAGCTTTGCCAAGCACACCCGCAACTTCGTCGAGTACAGGGGCTATTGGCTGGCCAATTCCTTCGCCAGGCAAGGCCCGATCGACGAGTACTGGGCCTGTCGGCAGGATGCCGTGATCATGGACCTGTCGCCGCTGCGCAAGTTCGAGGTCACCGGTCCGGATTCCGAAGCGCTCCTGCAATACACGCTGACCCGCGACGTCAAGAAGCTCGGCGTCGGCCAGGTCGTCTATTCCGCCATGTGCTACGAGCATGGCGGCATGATCGACGACGGCACGCTGCTCAGGCTCGGCAAGGACAATTTCCGCTGGGTCGGCGGCGACGATCTTTCCGGCGAATGGCTGCGCGAGACGGCAATGAGCCTCGGCCTCAACGTGCTGGTGCGCTCGTCGACCGACCAGATGCACAATGTCGCCGTGCAAGGACCGAAGAGCCGCGACATCCTGAAGGAGGTCATCTGGACCTCGCCGCTGCAGCCGTCGATCGAGGAACTCGAATGGTTCCGTTTCGCCGTCGCCCGCATCGGCGGCGGCAACGGCATTCCCGTCGTCGTTTCGCGCACCGGCTACACCGGCGAACTCGGCTATGAGATCTGGTGCCATCCGCGCGACGCCGAAAAGGTGTTCGACGCCATCTGGGAGGCCGGCCAGCCGCATGGCTTGAAGCCGATGGGACTGCAGGCGCTCGACATGGTTCGCGTCGAGGCCGGGCTGATCTTTGCCGGCTACGAGTTTTCCGACCAGACCGATCCGTTCGAGGCCGGCATCGGCTTCACCGTGCCGCTGAAGACCAAGACCGACGATTTCATCGGGCGCGAGGCGCTGATCCGACGCAAGGAAAACCCGCAGAAGAAACTGGTCGGCCTCGACATCGACGCCAATGTCGCCGTCGGCCACGGCGATTGCGTCCATGTCGGCCGCGCCCAGATCGGCGAAATCACTTCGAGCATGCGCTCGCCGGTGCTGAACAAGACCATCGCGCTGGCCAGGCTCGACGTCAGCCACGCCGCCATCGGCACCGAGGTCGAGATCGGCAAGCTCGACGGCCACAGCAAGCGGCTGCCGGCGCGGGTCGTGGCCTTTGCCCACTACGATCCGCAAAAGACCAAGCCGCGCTCCTGACGATCGTTTCAGGCCCGTCACCGTTCCCGCACGTTTGCGCCGCCCCTCATCTGCCTGCCGGCATCTTCTCCCCGTATAGTGACGGGGAGAAGGACGTTGCCATCGACAGTTTCGCCAATCTTGAGCGTTGCAGAAAAGCACCAAGGCTCTGGCCAGCCCCTTTCTCCCCGTTTACGGGGAGAAATGCCCGGCAGGGCAATGAGGGGCGGCGCGGGCTTTGACAATTGGCGATCCGCGTTACGAAGGCCGACGTGTTTCGCAAGCGTGATGTGCACAGCTTCACAAAACGCTTGACGTGAAAGCGTGACCGATCAATCTTCACTGCCAAGAAAAAAATACTACTGACCGGAAAATGCCTGAGGTCGTTCAACGCGTGCGTCGGTGACGCATCGCGAGGTGTCGGCGTCGCCGATGGGGAACATCAAAATGGGGAATCCACGCATATGACCACGATAGTCTCTGCCCTGGTGCCGCCTGCCGAAGGGCAGCTGCACCGCAATATCGATTGGCGCGGCGCCTTCTGGGTGGCAAGCGGCGTTCCAGCCCTTGTCCTGTTTTCGATCGGCGGCATTGCCGGCACGACCGGCAAGCTGGCTTTCCTGATCTGGACCGTGTCCATGATCATGGGCTTCCTGCAATCCTTCACCTATGCCGAGATAGCCGGTCTGTTTCCGAACAAGTCCGGCGGCGCCTCGATCTATGGCGCCACCGCCTGGCTGCGTTATTCCAAGTTCATTGCGCCGTTGTCGGTGTGGTGCAACTGGTTCGCCTGGTCGCCGGTGCTGTCGCTCGGCTGCTCCATCGCCGCCGCCTACATCCTCAACGCGCTGGCGCCTGTGCCGCTGTTTACCGACACCTCGCCGGAAGTCGTCGCCTATATCGCGGCTAATACTGGGGCGAGTGCCGCCGACGCCATCGCGGCGGTGAGCGCCGCCGCCACACCAGCGATCCGCAACTGGACGCTCTACGGTCACACGCTGGGCCCGGTCTCCTTCACCTTCAACGCCACCTTCTTCATCGGCGCAGTGCTGATGCTGATCATCTTCTCCATCCAGCATCGCGGCATCCTTGGCACCGCCAATGTGCAGAAATATATCGGCCTGTTCGTGATCATTCCGATGCTGATTGTCGGCGTCGTGCCGATCGTCACCGGCCAGATCGACTGGGCGAATTTTTCGCCGCTGGTGCCGCTGGCCGCCGCCTACGCGCCGGAGCCCGGGGCGTGGAACATCGCCGGCTGGACGCTCGTTCTCGGCGGCATGTTCATCGCCGCCTGGTCGACCTACGGTTTCGAGACCGCCGTCTGCTACACGTCGGAGTTCAAGAACCCCGGCACCGACACCTTCAAGGCGATCTTCTATTCCGGCCTGCTGTGCATGCTGCTGTTCATCCTGGTGCCGTTCACTTTCCAGGGCGTGCTCGGCTTGAACGGCATGCTGGCGACCCCGATCGTCGACGGCTCCGGCGTTGCCGATGCCCTGGCCGGCATGGTCGGCGGCGGCCAGCTGATCCATAGCCTGCTGGTGATGCTGATGATCCTGGCACTGGTGCTGTGCATCATGACGGCGATGGCGGGGTCCTCGCGCACGCTCTATCAGGGCTCCGTCGACGGCTGGCTGCCGCGCTATCTCAGCCACGTCAACGAGCATGGCGCCCCGACCCGCGCCATGTGGACCGACCTGATCTTCAATCTGGCCGTGCTGGCCATCGCTTCGGCCGACGCGACCAGCTTCTTCTTCATCCTCGCCGTGTCGAACTGCGGCTACATCATCTTCAACTTCCTCAACCTCAATGCCGGCTGGATCCATCGCATCGACAACGGCCATATCGCGCGGCCGTGGAAGGCACCGAGCTGGCTGCTCGGCCTCGGCGCCATCCTTGCCTATGTCAACATGATCTTCATGGGCGCCGGTGCAAAGGTCTGGAACCCGATGGCACTGTGGGCAGGGCTTATCACGGCTGCCCTCATCATCCCGGTGTTCTGCTTCCGGCATTACATCCAGGACAAGGGCAAATTCCCCGACCACATGCTGGCGGATCTCGGCATGACCTCATCCGATCTCGCCGTCAGAAAGGCGGGCATCCTGCCCTACCTGACGCTGATCGCCGGCGTCGTGGTGATGCTGCTCGCCAACTGGCTGTTCGTCATCTGACCTCCGCCTCAAAGATCGAGCGCGCGATGCGCGCTCGATCCCTTGCACGGTTGTTCTTGCTTTGTGCCGGCAGTTATGCTAGTGACTTAGCTGTAGTGCCGATTGGCACCGATGACCCGCCGCCGAGGCGGGTTTTTTCGTTTCATGCCATATCCCGCGTGAGACTCAGTCGATCTTGATGAACACGCCCTTGGTGTTGAGATACTCGTCGAGGTGCTCGGCGCCGCCCTCGCGGCCGTACCCGCTCATCTTGTAGCCGCCGAAAGGCATGGCCGGATCGATGGCGTGGTAGGTGTTCACCCAGACCGAGCCGGCGCGGATTTTCCTGGAAAGCTGGTGCGCGGTGGCGAGATTTTGGGTGAAGACCCCCGCGGCAAGACCGTAGGGCGTGTTGTTGGCTCGCTCGACCGCCTCGTCGAGCGTATCGAACGGCAATGCCGAGATGACTGGCCCGAAGATTTCCTCGCGCGCGATCCTCATGTCGTCCGAGACGCCGGCAAAAACCGTCGGCGCGACGAAATTGCCGGCGGCCAGCGCACCCCCCATAAGGCGTTCACCGCCAGTGACGAGGGTCGCGCCCTCCGCCATGCCAGCCTCGAGATACGAGGCGACCCGTTGCAGCTGCTTTTCGGAGACGAGCGGGCCGATTTCGGTGGCCGGGTCAATTCCGTCGCCGATCCTGAGACCCTCGGCATAGGCGGCCAGCCGCGCGACGAACTCATCATGGATGGAGCGTTCGACGAACAGGCGCGAGCCGGCGATGCAGATCTGGCCGGAATTGGCGAACACCGACATCGCCGCCACCGGCACCGCTCTGTCGAGATCGGCGTCGGCGCAGACGATGACCGGCGACTTGCCGCCGAGCTCCAGCGAGACGCGCTTGAGGTTGCCGGCCGACGCCCGGACGATCGACTGACCCGTTGCCGTCGAGCCGGTGAAGACGACCTTGTCGACGCCCATATGCTCGGCAAGTGCTGCGCCTGCCTCGGCACCGATGCCGGTCACGATGTTGACGACGCCTGGCGGAACGCCAGCCTCGTTCATGATGTCGGCGATCAGAAGCGGCGTCAGCGGCGCCTCTTCGGAAGGTTTCAGCACCACCGTGCAGCCGGTGGCAAGCGCCGGCCCGATCTTCCAGATCGAAGCGGCCGTCGGTGCGTTCCAGGGGATAATGGCGCCTACGACGCCGACCGGCTCCTTGCGCGTGAAGGAGACGATTTCGCCCGGCAGCGAGTTCTCGACCGTCTCGCCATGCAGGGACGTCGCCATACCGGCGTAATAGCGCAGCATACCGATGACGCGGTTGCGGTTGGCCAGGGTGCGCACGATCGGCATGCCCATGTCGGTCGTGTCCGAGCGACTGATCTCCTCCCAGTGTTTTTCGAAGAGGTCGGCGATCCTGAGGAGCAGCACCTGTCGCTCATAGGGCTTATATCGGCTCCACGGCCCGTCGAAGGTCCTGCGCGCCGCGGCCACCGCCAGCTCGATATCCTGGCGGTCGCCGCGCGGCACGGTGGCAATGACCGCGCCGGTGGCCGGATTGCGGGTCTCCATGGTGCGGCCCGAACGGGCGCCGACCCAGGCGCCATCGACGAACATCTGGCGGTGACGTCCGTCGATCGGCTGGCGCAGCGCCGCCGGTGTCTGAGCTATAGTCATGACGTCCTTCTCCAGCGCTCCTGCCGGTGGGCGGATTTAATCCCTGGACGTCACGTCTACCAACAGCTCTATTCGGCCGCCAGAGCCAGCCGCGGCCTGGCGTCGTTTTCTGCCAGCTCCGGCTCGGCCGCCTGCTCCGCATCCTCGGCCTTCTTGCGCTCCCTGCCGAAGAACAAGGCATAGCCTGCCGGAAGGACGAGGATGGTGAGCACGGTGGCGACGAGGATGCCGCCCATCATGGCATAGGCGAGCGGACCCCAGAAGACGCCGCGCGAAATCGGGATCAGCGCCAGGACCGCCGTCAGCGCCGTCAGCATGATTGGCCGGAACCGGCGGACCGCCGAGCCAATGATGGCCTCCGAGCGCTCCATACCGGCCGCTATATCCTGGTCGATTTGGTCAACTAGAATGATCGAGTTGCGCATGATGATGCCGAGCAGCGCGATCACGCCGAGGATGGCGACGAAGCCGAACGGCGCGCCACTGATCAAAAGCGCCGCAGCAGCGCCGATGATGCCGAGCGGACCGGTCGCCAGCACCAGCATCGCCTTGCCGAAATGCTGCAATTGGATCATCAGCAGCACGACGATGACGGCCAGCATGATTGGAGCTTTCGCAGCAATGGAGGCCTGACTTTCGGCCGAATCCTCGGCGCCGCCCTGGATCTCGATATTGTAGCCGGGCGCCAGACCGTCGCGCAGGCCTTGCATCTCGCTGTACATCTTCATGACGACATCGTTCGACTGCACGCCATCCGGCAGCGTGGCACGCACGCTGATGGTCGGCAGACGGTCGCGCCGCCATTCGACGCCTTGCTCCAGCACCGGAAGGACCTTGGCGACCTGCGACAGCGGCACGAAGCCACCGAAATCCGTCGGGACAGAGACGGAGTCGACCGCCGACAGCAGGTGTCGGCTTGCTTCCGGTTCGCGGGCGACGATCGAAACGGTTTCCTCGCCGTCGCGGAAATCATCGAGCGGCGCCCCCGACATGGTCGCCTGCAGCATCTGGCGGATGCGTTGCGAGGTGACGCCGAGCGCACGGGCGCGATCCTGGTCGATCACCAGCTTCATCTCCGGCACCGGCTCCAGCCAGTCGTCGTGAACGGCGCCGAGCAGCGGATTTTCCTGGAACTTCGCCTTCACCTCATCAGCGATGCGGCGCACCTCCTGGCGGTCCGGGCCCATGACGCGCATCTGCACCGGCCAACCCGTGGGCGGCCCGAGGAACAGGCGATCGACCTTGGCGCGGACCGACGGGAAATCCTCGGCCAAAATGGTGCGCAGCTTGACGATCAGCCGCTCGCGGGCCGGTTCGTCATTGGCCATCACCAGAAGCTGAGCGAAGTTCGGATTGCGAAGCTGCTGGTCGAGCGGCAGAAAGAAGCGCGGCGCGCCCTCGCCGATATAGGTGGCGATGAAGCGCTTGTCCTTGTCGTCCATCATCCTGGTTTCGAGCGCCTTGGCCTGCGTCTCGACTTCCTTGATGCTGGTGCCCTCCGGCAGCCAGAGGTCGACAAGGATTTCCGGACGCGACGACTGCGGGAAGAAGTTCTGCGGGATGAACTGGAACGCCCACAGGCTGGTGGCGAAGGTCACCAGCGTCATGACCAGCACGATGATGCGGTGACGCACGGACCAGCCGACGGTGGCGCGAAGCCGGCGGTAGAAGCGCGTGTCGAAGACATCGTGATGCTTGCCGGCGTGTTCCCGCTGCTTGAGGATCATGTGACCGAGCCACGGCGTGAAGTAGACCGCCACGAACCAGGACACGACCAGCGCGATGCCGACGACGTAGAACAGCGTGCGCACATATTCACCGGCCGTCGAAGCGGCGAAGCCGACCGGAATGAAGCCGGCGGTGGTGATCAGCGTGCCGGACAACATCGGGAAGGCCGTCGAGGTATAGGCGAAGCTCGCCGCCTCGATCTTGACCAGTCCTTCCTCGAGCTTGCGCTCCATCATTTCGACGACGATCATCGCGTCATCGACGAGCAGGCCGAGCGCGATGATCAGCGCGCCGAGCGAAATTCGCTGCAGATCGATGCCGATCTCGTACATGATGGCGAAGGTGGCGGCCAGAACGAGCGGAATGGTGATCGCGATCACCAGGCCCGAACGCCAGCCGATCGTCAGGAACGAGACGACAAGCACGATCAGCAGCGCCTCGCCAAGCGCCTTCATGAACTCGCTCACCGCTTCCCGCACGACTTCCGGCTGGTCGGCGATCTGATCGACCGAAACGCCGTAAGGCAAGGCCTCTTCGAAGCGGTGATAGGTCGCCTCGACCTCCTTGCCGACATCGGTGACGTTGAAGCCCTTGGCCATGACGACACCGACCTGGACACTGTCGTGGCCGTTGAAGCGGTATTTGCGCTGATAGGGATCCTCGAGGCCTGTGGTCACGGTGGCGATGTCACCGAGGCGCGTCACCTGATTGCCGGCGCGCAGGCGAAGTTCACGGATGTCGGCCGCCTCCGTCACGTTGCCTTCGACCGAGATGCGCACCGAACGCTGGCCGGTATCGACCGAGCCTGCCGGATCGACATTGTTCTGGCCCTTGATCGCGTTCTGCAGATCGGTGAGCGTCAGGCCGCGCTCGGCAAGCACCTTGGACGAAACGTCGATGTAGAGTTTTTCCGGCTGGTCGCCGATGATCACGGCCTTTTCGACGCCGGACGTCGTCAGCAGCATGTCACGCGCCTGGATGGCCAGTTTCTTCAGCTCGGGATAGCTGTAGCCGTCGCCGCTGATCGAATGCAGGGTGATGAAAGTGTCGCCGAACTCATCGTTGAAATAGGGCCCGAGCAGCCCCTGAGGCAGCTCGTTGGCGATATCACCGACCTTCTTGCGCACCTGATAGAAGGCGTCCGCGACCTGCTCGGGATTGGTGTCGCCTTCCACCTGCAAGGTGATGATGGCGCTGCCGGCGCGCGTGTAGGAACGGACGAAATCGAGATGCGGCGTTTCCTGCAGCTTGCGCTCGATCTTGTTGACGACCTGGTCCTCCATCTCCTGGATCGAGGCACCCGGCCACACCGCCTGGACGACCATGACGCGGAAGGTGAAATCCGGATCTTCCTTCTGGCCCATGCGCATCAGGCCGAGCGCCCCGGCAACGATGATCAGGCCGAACAGGAACCGCGCGATGCTCGGGTGCCCGATGGCCCAGCGCGAAAGATTGAAGGGCCGCTTTTCATTGGTGTCGGTGGTATCGGTGGTCATAGCGCCAGTCCATTTGTCTGATCGTCAGCGCACGCACATGGCATGCCACAGAACTTCTAATGCTGGCTTCCGGGCGGCGAGGCTTTCCGAGCGGAGAGACACTCATCGCTGTGGGGACGCGAGGATCGATGTGGGGGGTTACATCGACCTGAAGTCTCGACAATCGGGCACCTGCCGCCCGGAAACCGTGAACCGCTTGACCTCGCGGCTTGCGCCGCTGCGAGGAAAAGCCGTTTTATTCTTGGCCGTCAGCGCACGCGTTTGGCGGCGTCGCCATCGTTGTCCGCCGATGCGGACTGTTGCACCGCATCGCCGGTCAGCTTGACCTTCAGATTTTCGGTCATGAATTGCGTGCCCGCCGCAACGACGACGTCGCCGGGGTTCAATCCTTCGGCAACATGCACGCCGTCGGCGGTGAATTCGGCGACCTTGATCGGACGCGCATGGACGGTCTCGCCGTTGCGGTCCACGGTCCAGACGATCTGCTGGCCTTCCTTTTGCGCCAGCGCGCTCAACGGGATCGATACGCTCTGCGGGCTGTTGTTGGCCGCCGAAGCCTCGATGTTCGCGGTCATGCCGAGAAGCACGCGCGGATCGTTGGGCAGGCTGACGCGGACGGCAAAAGTACGCGACTGCTGATCGGCGCTGCCGGCGACTTCACGGACCTTGCCGTCGAGCGTCAGCGCATCGTCGGACCAGAAGCTTGCCTTGACGTTCTTGCCCGGCTTGAACTGGGCGATATCCATTTCCGGAATGGCGATCAACACTTCCTTTTCGCCATCGACGGCAACGGTCACAACCGGCGTGCCGGAGCCGACCACCTGACCGACATCGGCGGCGACTCCCGTGACGATGCCGTTCCTGTCCGCCTTGAGTTCGGTGTAGAGCACCTGGTTTTTCGCCTGGTCAAGCGATGAGCGGGCGGAATTTCGGGTGGCGACCGCCTGATCATAGCTGAGCGTCGCCTGTTCGAGCTGCGATTTCGATGCAAAGTTCTTGGCAAACAACTGTTCGGCACGACGGCGGGCAAGGCCTGTCGTCTCGACCTGCCGCTCGGCCGCCTCGAGGCTGGCCTCCGCGCTGTTGACCGAAAGGTCGTAGTCGGCGGGATCGACGCGGGCCAGAACGTCGCCCGGCTTCACGCGCTGGCCGATGTCGACCAAGCGCTCGGTGATCTTGCCGTTGATGCGGAAGCCAAGGTTCATCTCGGTGCGGGCGCGCACCGATCCGGAGTAGGAAAGCTCTCGAATATCGTCCGCCTTGGCGATCTCGACGACCTTGACCGGCCGGACGATGTCCTTGACTTCCACTTTTTCTTGCGAGCAGCCGGCGAGCCCAAGCGCCGCGACGACGACCAGAGCTGGACCAATGGCCGGCAGCCTGTTCATGATGGATTTGGACAAAGGCACTTGCGTACTCCCGAAATGGATATGGATTGCGACATCGCCGCCCGACAGGCGGAAACGGTCATTTCTTCAAAGCCCTGATGGCAAACTCGATAAGCTCGTCCGGCATCGCCCGGTTCTTCTTGGCAAGGCACTGGGCGACCATCTGCGGATGACAGAGGGTGATGATAGCGGCGCCGAAACATCGTGAAGCGACTTCCGGGTCCTGGTCGACAAACTCGCCTGCTGCGATTCCCTCGCGGATCACCTCCTCCACCAGGCCGCGGATCCTGTCGATATGCTTCTCGATGACATGCCAATCGCGTTCGATGGCAACGACGACCATTTCGTGCACCTTCTCCTGGTCGAGCATGGTGTCGCGGGTCCACTGATAATGCGTTTGCACATAGCGGCGAAGCCTTTCGCTGGCCGTTCCGGGGCTATGGCAGGCGTCGTAGGTCAGTTGATAGCAGGTAGCGAGCATACGGCCGCAAACGGCCTGGTGGATCTCAACCTTGGAGGCGAAGAAACGGTAGATGTTGGCCGTCGACATGCCGAGTTCACGCGCTATGTCGGCGACATTGGTTTTGCCGTAGCCGTAGTGGCGGAACAGTCGCTCTGCGCAATCGAGGATGCGCGCGACATTCTCCTGCCGGATCAGGTCAGCCGTCGTGTCGAGGGTCTCATGCATCATTTATCATTAGCTCATTACGAGTGACGAATTTTGAATTTCGTCACTCGTAATTCGAAATCACCTGCCTGTCAACATGTGATGTTACCTTTCTGGACGACAGGTGACATCTGTTGACACAACCTGGGCGTGAACAGCGTTAACGAAGCCTGCTGCGGGCCGTGCACAGGCACCCCCGCCGGTCCTTCAAGATCCATCTTCGGCACTCTGCGGCTCAGGTGATCGGCGTCTTATTTTGTTCGAGACGTGCTCCGCAGCGCGCAGCTATGCGCTACCATTCAAGCTGTGGAGATATGGCAAGCTGTGTAGGAGATACGGAATGACCGTACTGCGCATCGTCACGAATATCGCAACAGACAGCATTCCGGATGTTCGGAAGTTCTATACCGACCTGTTCGGGCTCGATGCCGTCATGGACCACGGGTGGCTCGTCACGCTGGCATCCAGGGAGACAACCATCCCGCAAATCAGCATCGCCAGCGAGGGCGGCTCAGGCACCCCCGTACCCGATCTGTCGATCGAGGTCGACAATGTCGACGAAGTGTATCTTCGCGCAAGCGAGATCGGTTGCAGAGTGGTCTATGATTTGACCGATGAACCGTGGGGTGTAAGACGTTTCTTCATTGCCGACCCGACCGGCAAACTGCTCAACGTGCTTTCGCATCTTCGCTAGAGATTGTTCTGCAATGCGCGACATTGGCGGCCTTCCAAACATTCAGCCGAACGACTGAAATGGGCCCGCGGCCAGCGGAGGAAAACATGAGCAGAACAATTCCATTTCATTTCGTCGATGTCTTCGCGGTAGAGCCGCTGACGGGCAATTCACTTGCGGTGGTCGACGGCGGTGGCGAGTTGGCGCTCGAGCTCATGCAAAACATTGCCCGTGAGTTCAATCAGTCCGAGACCACCTTTGTCCTGCCGGCGACCCGGGCGGACGCCGATTGGAGGTTGCGCTCTTTCACGCCGAAAGGCGTAGAGGTTTTCGGTGCAGGCGGCCACAATACGTTAGGGGCTTGGTGGTGGCTCGCTGCAGCGGGGCGGCTCGATCTGGGCGATGGCCCAACATGGTTTCACCAACAGATCGGCGACTTGGTATATCCATTGGCTATCTGGCAAAGCCAAGGGAAACTCGAAAAGATCATTATGCAGCAAGAAGCCCCGGTGGCCGGCCGGCAGCTCTCAAACCTTGGCGCTCTTGCCACGGCACTCGGCCTTAATACTGAAGAAATAGCCGCGGACGTCGTGCCTTGCCAGGTGGTCTCGACCGGTGCTGCCCATCTCCTGGTGCCGATCCGCGATCGCGAAGCCGTCGACCGGATTTCGCCGGATGCCAAACAGCTTTTCGACCTGCTCAACGAGGTCGGTGGGGAAGGCTGCTACGTCTTCTCACTCGACCCGCGACAGCCCGAAACCACGGCGTATGCACGCTTTTTCAACCCGACTGTCGGCATTTCCGAGGATCCGGCAACCGGTACGGCGGCTGGTCCGCTCGCCGCACATCTCGTTGCACACGGTCTTACGCAGCCCGGCGTAATCAAGATCGAGCAAGGCACGGCGCTCGGACGTACCAGCATCATCGAGGTAGATGTAGACGCCGGCTCAGTGAGCGTTTCTGGACGCGGCATCGTGGTGGCGAGCGGGGCTTTTTCGATCTAGTCTAGTCGAAGGTGTAGTCCGGTGGCCGCGGCGAACCTGTGCCCGTCCCATTTGGCGCGGCTATGCGGATGACGTGGTCGGCCACGCCTTCGACTTGGATCCGCTTAGGTAGCCGATCTGTTTAGTCTGTTCAGGCTTTCGCCCAGTATGACAAGCGCGATGCCGAGCAGCGCAATGTCCTTGATCAGGAACTGACCGGCAGGACCGAGCGCGGGAAAGCCGAGCGCAGGCTCCCAGATCGGCAGAGCAACCATGATGGAACAGGTGACCAGGAAAATCAGCGCGGCCAATGCCCCGCCGACCACACCGGCGCGCGTCGACCAGGGAGAGGCAATCAGCAGAAGAGCGGTCGCGATCTCGACGACGCCAAGCACATAAGAGGCACCAGCTTCACCGAATACCGGATACATCCAGGCGAGCCAAGGCGTGCCGCCGATCAGCGGCCTCAACGCCTCGATCTCAACAGCCGTGAACTTCATCCCGCCGATCATGAGAAGCGGCAGTATGACCCCGATCAGGGCGAGGATCCGCCCGGCTTTGCTGACCGCGGTGTTCTCCATCGGAATGCTCCTCCTGCTAGATCTTCTTCCGTCAGCTTGGTTCTGTATCGAGGACGATCGGGAGGCACTCGATCCGACACTGAGGGATCTTTTTTGCTCCATTCATGTTGGGCTTAGCTGGGCTGACACGGATTATGGGTCCTGACCTGCCTGCCCATTCGCCATCTCCCTCAGCCTGAACTTCTGGATCTTGCCGGTCGAGGTCTTCGGGATTTCGGCGAAGATCACCGCTTTCGGCACCTTGAATCGGGCGAGCAGCGCGCGGCAGTGATCGATGATCTCGGCTTCGGTCGCCGTCCTGCCCGGCTTCAGCTCGACATAGGCGACCGGCACCTCGCCCCATTTGTCGTCGGGCCTAGCGACGACGCCGCAGGAGGCGACGGCAGGATGCTTGTGGAGCGCCTCCTCGACCTCGATCGATGAGATGTTCTCGCCACCGGAAATGATGATGTCCTTGGAGCGGTCCTTGAGCTGGATGTAGCCGTCGGGATGCATGACACCGAGGTCGCCCGAATGGAACCAGCCGCCGGCAAAGGCCTCGTCGCTCGCCTTGCGGTTCTTTAGATAGCCCTTCATGACGATGTTGCCGCGGAACATGACCTCGCCGATCGTCTCGCCGTCAGCCGGCGTCTCCGCCATCGTCTCGGGGTCCATCACCGTCAAATCCTCGAGCGCGGCATAGCGCACGCCTTGCCTGGCCTTCCTCGCCGCCCTGAGACCCTTGTCGAGCCCGTCCCATTCGCCATGCCATTCGTTGACGACGGCCGGGCCATAGGTCTCGGTCAGGCCATAGAGGTGGATGACCGCAAAGCCCGCATCGGCCATGCCCGACAGCACCGCTTCCGGCGGCGGTGCTGCGGCCGTGCTGAAGGTGACCGTCTGCGGAAATTGCCGCTTGTCCTCGTCCCTGGCATTGATCAGCACCGACATGACGACCGGCGCGCCGCACAGATGAGTGACGCCGTGATCGGCGATGGCGTCATAGATCGGCTTCGGCCGCACCCAGCGCAGGCAGACATGGGTGCCGGCCTGCACGGCCAGCGTCCACGGAAAGCACCAGCCATTGCAGTGGAACATCGGCAGCGTCCACAGATACACCGCATGCTTGCCCATGCCGGCATGGATGGTGTTGGCGTAGGCCATCAGTGCCGCACCGCGATGGTGATAGACGACGCCCTTCGGATTGCCTGTGGTGCCGGACGTGTAGTTGAGCGAGATCGCGTCCCATTCGTCGTCGGGCATCGACCAGGCGAAATCCTCGTCGCCGCCTGCGACGAAGTTCTCGTAGTCGAGCGTGCCGATCCGCTGGCCCTTGTGATATGGGGCGTCGGCAGCGTATTCGGGATCGTCGTAGTCGATGACCAGCGGTTTTACCTTAGCCAGCGCCAGCGCCTCGCTGACGACATTTGCGAATTCGCGATCGACGACAAGCACCTTGGTTTCGGCATGGTCGAGTTGGAAGGCGATGACCGCGGCATCGAGGCGGGTGTTGAGCGAATGCAGCACCGCCTTGGTCATCGGCACGCCGAAATGCGCTTCCAGCATCGGCGGCGTGTTGGACAGCATGACGGTGACGGTGTCACCCTTGCCGATGCCGCGCCTGTGCAGCGCCATGGCAAGCTTCAGCGACCGCCGCCAGAAATCACGATAGGTCGTGCGCTGGCGACCATGGATGATGGCGACATGGTCGGGAAAGGTCTTTGCCGCCCGCTCCAGATAGCTGAGCGGCGTCAGCGGCTGGTAATTGGCTGGATTCCTGCCGAGATCCTGTTCGTAGGGATTGCCCATCCCGTCCTCCCCATGTTTATCGAACGCTTCGGGACGCTGGCGAGCGAGGCCGCCTCAGCTACTCCTGGCGCCCCTGCCCGCCTTCGCCTTCTGACCATAAAGCATTGATGTCGCGATGCCCTTCGATGATGTTCGCCACCTCGAAGCAATCTCCATTATAGCGGAAGAAAATGACGTATCCCCGGAAAGCGAAACTCCGGATGTCCGGCCGGAGATCAGGGCGAGCACGACCGATCGTCGCCTGCAGGCTCGCCAGATCACGGCATTTCTGGCGCAGAGCATCCACAAAACGCCGGCCAAGCACCAGGCTGCCGCTTTCGCGAGTGACGTATTCAAAGATATTGACCAAATCTG
This sequence comes from Mesorhizobium sp. M1322, assembly GCF_040318085.1. Taxonomy (NCBI): domain Bacteria; kingdom Pseudomonadati; phylum Pseudomonadota; class Alphaproteobacteria; order Hyphomicrobiales; family Phyllobacteriaceae; genus Mesorhizobium; species Mesorhizobium sp. M1322. The sequence continues at coordinate 27,248 of NZ_JAMYLP010000037.1, read as the reverse complement.
TCTGTACCGACGGCAACATACGCAGCCGTGGCACTCCTAGAAGCCTTCCTTTGCGAGTTGCTCAGCCTTGGCTTCCACAGCCGCGTCGATATCCTGCTCGGTCGCTTCGCCGTCGTCAGCAAACGACTTGTCCAGCATGGCGCGCAACGCCTTCAGCTTTTCCTCGCGTTCTTCGACCAGGCGCAGGCCCTCGCGCACGACTTCGCTGGCAGAGCCGTAGCGGCCACGCTTCACAATGTTGGATACAAAGGTCTCCCAGCGGTCTCCCAATGATACGTTCATTCTCGAACCTCCTGTTTGGTAAAAATGGTACTGTAATAACAATGAATGCGCAATTACTGACATCGCTACATGAACGGAATTCCCGAACCTGCTTCGTCAACACGTGAAAAAGCGATCAACGTCCTTACTCAATTTGACTTTTGTCGAGAGCCATGAATAATGTCAGCAAGGAGATGGCATGGCGATCCGACCGGCAGAACAGCTTATTCACAAGGCCGCCTGGCTCTACTATGCCCACGGCCTGCGCCAGGACCAGGTGGCCAGCCAGCTCAAGATTTCCCGAGCCTCGGTCGCCATGTATCTGCGCAAGGCGCGCGAGACCGGCATCGTCAACATCTCGACCTCGACCCAGCTTTTCACCGACGATGTCATGGCGCGCAAGCTCGAAGACGCGTTGAAGCTCGACGGGGTCTGGATCGCGCCGGAAAACGGCCATGTCGCCGATCCGGCAACCGACATCGCGGTGCTGGCGGCCAGCGTCTTTCTCGAGCTGATCAAGAAGGGCGATCGCATCGGCGTCGCCTGGGGACGGACCATCTATACGATCGCCGACATCATGTCCTATGCCGATCTGCAGGATGTCACGGTGGTGCAGCTCTGCGGCAATCTGGGAGCCCCCTATTCGTACCGGCCCGACCAATGCACCATGGAAATCGCGCGCCGGCTCAACGCCAAGGGGCTCAACTTCTATGCGCCGCTGGTGCTGACGACGGAAGAACTGGCGCGCGGCCTGCGCGCCGAGCCGGTGATCCGTGAGCAGTTGTCGGGCATCAGTGCGTGCAATCTGGCGCTTTACTCGGTCGGCACCGTCGACGCCGACAGCCATGTCGTCAAATGCGGCGCGCTGACTGCGAGCGAAATGGATGTGCTGCGCCGCGCCGGCGCTGCCGGCGTCATCGCCGGGCAGATCATCGACGCGCAAGGCAAGGCGCTCGACTGCAGCTACAACCGGCGGATCATTTCGGCGGAGCTGTCATCGCTGCGCAAGATTGAAAAGCGCCTGGTGGTGGTGCAGGAGGACAGCAAGTTTGGACCGCTGGTGGCGGCGATCGCGGGTGGGCTGTGCACGCATCTGGTGGTTGGCGCTCGGATGGCGCGACGGCTGCTCGATCATGCCGGACCGGCAGCGGAAAAGGTCGCCTAGAGAACACAAGCCGCCGCGGGCGCATTGTCATCAAGGCGTCGCGGCATTCCTGTTCACAAACAAGAGAAACCGGACGAAGCGAACATGAAGAACCTGTGGAACGATGGCGACGCGGAGAAAATCGTTGCCGACTATGCAAACAAGGGTGTTGCCCGCGACCTGGCGCTGCGCGTCTATACGACCAGGCTTCTGGGCGGCGAACCGCGGCTTGTCCTGCATGGCGGCGGCAACACATCGTGCAAGACGAAGGCCACCGATCTTGTCGGCGACGAATGGGACGTGCTCTGCGTCAAGGGCAGCGGCTGGGACATGGGCGTCATCGAGCCGCAGGGCCTGCCGGCGGTCAAGCTCGGCGCGCTGCTGAAGGCGCGATCGCTCAAAAAACTCTCCGACGAGGATATGGTCGCCCTGCAACGGGTGAACCTCATCGATCCGTCTTCGCCGAACCCTTCGGTCGAGACGCTGCTGCACGCTTTCCTGCCGCATAAATTCGTCGACCATACGCACTCGACCGCCGTCCTGGCCATTGTCGACCAGGACGACAGCGAGGCGCTGAGCAAGAAGGTCTTCGGCAATAAGATGGGGTTCGTGCCTTATATCATGCCGGGCTTTGACCTGGCGAAGGCGGCGGCCGATGTCTTCGATGCCGACCCGACGGTCGAAGGCCTGATCCTCGACAAGCATGGCATTTTCACTTTCGGGGACGATGCCAAGCAGGCCTACGACCGAATGATCCATTATGTGAACGTCGCCGAGGATTTCATCGCCAGCCACGGCAAGCCGCGCGCCGAAAAAGCGGCCTTGCCGGCCAGGCTGGCGAAGCCTGCGGATATCGCGCCGATGCTGCGCGGCGCCGTGGCGGTGGCGCGCGGCGAAGGCCGCTTCGATCGCATGATCAGCGATTTCCGCACGTCAGAGGCGATCGTCGATTTCATCAATTCGGCCAGGATTGCCGACTATGCCGGGCGCGGCGTGTCGACGCCCGACCTGTCGATCCGCATCAAGACCGGACCGATGGCGCTGCCGGCGCCCGACGCAGACAAGATCGGCGACTACAAATCCGTCATCCGCCAACATGTCGAGAAATTCGCGAGGGACTATCGCGCCTACTTCGAAACCAATGACGCGCTCGACGATGTGAAGCGCACGATGCTCGACCAGATGCCGCGCCTGACGCTAGTGCCGGGCCTCGGCATGTTCGGCCATGGCCGCACGCTCAAGGATGCGAAGATCGCCTCCGACGTCGGTGAAATGTGGATCGAGGCGGTGCGCGGAGCCGAGGCGGTCGGCGATTTCCGTCCGCTGTCCAAAGCCGATCTGTTTCCGCTCGAATACTGGTCGCTGGAACAGGCCAAGCTCGCCTCGAATAAGCCGAAGCCACTGACCGGCCAGATTGTGCTGGTCACCGGCGGCGCCGGCGCAATCGGTGCCGCCACGGCCAAGCTGTTCGCAGACAACGGCGCTCATGCCGTCGTCGTCGATCTCGACGCGGCAAGGGCCGCCGAGGCAGCAAAAAAGGCCGGCAACAGTTCGATCGGCATCGGCGCCGACATCACTGATCTGGCGCAGATGCGCGCGGCATTCGACAAGGCGGTCACGGTCTACGGCGGCCTCGACATCCTCGTCTCGAATGCCGGAGCGGCCTGGGAAGGCAGGATCGGTGAGCTCGACGACGCCACTTTGCGCAAGAGCTTCGAGCTCAATTTCTTCGCCCACCAGTCGGCGGCGCAGAACGCGGTGCGGATCATGCTCGAACAGGGCACCGGCGGCGTCCTCCTGTTCAACACCTCCAAGCAGGCGATCAATCCGGGTCCGAAGTTCGGCGCCTATGGCATCCCGAAGGCGGCGACGCTGTTCCTGTCCAGGCAGTATGCCCTCGACTACGGCGCCCATGGCATACGCTCGAATGCCGTCAACGCCGACCGCATCCGTTCGGGGTTGTTGACCGACGCCATGATCGCCAGCCGCTCGGGCGCGCGCGGCGCGTCGGAAAAGGAATACATGGCGGGCAATCTGCTCGGCCAGGAGGTGACGGCCGAAGACGTGGCCCAGGCCTTCCTGCATCAGGCGTTGGCCGAGCGGACCACCGCCGATGTGACGACGGTGGATGGCGGCAACATCGCCGCGGCGCTGAGGTAAAAACAGCCCAGACGCGAAAAGAGCGGCCCGAAAGCCGCGCTTTTCTTTTGCCAGCGGTAAAAAGCTATTTGGCGTTCGGGTTCGGCATCCAGGCCGGCATCGCGACATCGGCATGGGCGAACTGCGGCAGCTTGGCCGAGAGGTCTTCCATGTTCTTGATGTCCTTGTCGAGGAGGTCCTTCTGGGTGATCAGCGTCGGCGGCACGATGACATTGTGGCCGGGATCTTCGCCGGCCAAAAGCTGCGCCAGCGCGCGCACCGAAACCTGACCGACGACGGCCGGATTGGTGGCGGCGGTTGCCGCCCAAGCGCTGTCGGGCTCGCGCATTGCAGCGATGTCGGAGGTCGAGATGTCGGCCGAATAGATCTTGATGTCCTGAGACAGACCGGCCTCGTCGACGGCGATCTTCACACCCTTGGCGAATTCATCATAGGGCGCGAACATCACCTTGATGTCGGGGTTGGCCGACAGCACCGAACGGGCTTGGTTGGCGACGGAATTGGCGATCGGATTGTCGAGCGTGCCGAACATCGCAGCCTCGTTGATGCCCGCATATTTCTTCTTGAACTCGACCCAGGTCTCGTTGCGGCGGTCGAGCGGCGCGATGCCGGCTACGTAGACATAGCCGGCCTTCCAGCTCTCGCCATTGTCCTTGATCGCCTGTTCGAGCGCGAGGCGTGCAAGGTCGCGGTCGGACTGTTCGATCTGCGGGATTTTGGGGTTTTCGACATTGACGTCGAAGGCTACGACCTTGATGCCGGCGTCGACCGCGCGCTGGGCGGCTTCCTTCATCGATTCCGTCAAGCCGTGCTGGATGATGATGCCCTGGACGCCGAGCGCAATGGCCTGGTCGACCATATCCGCCTGAAGGGCGGCATCCTGACGGCTGTCGAGGACGCGCAGATCGACGCCAAGCGCCTTGGCCTGCGCTTCGACACCGGACAGATAGGCCTGGAAGAAGTCACCGGTCGAGAGATAGCGGACCAGCGCGATCTTGACGGCACCGGGTTTGTCGAACGGCGCCGGCTTGTCCTGCGCCATCGCCGGGACCTGCATCAGCAGGGTGGCGCCGGCAAGCCCGAGTGCTGCCTTCCCCAAAAGTCTTCTCGTGATCTTCATGTTGTCTCCTCCACTTGTTGAACTCAAATTTCAGCCGGTCGAAATCCTATCTGTCGAAACCCTACCTCTTGCCCCTGCCGGAAAGGGCGAAGGTGAAGACAAGGGCAACTACAAGAACCACGCCCTTGATGAAATCCTGGGTGTAGTAGGGCGCGTTCATCATCGTCAGGCCCTGCAGCAGCACGCCGACAAACACCGCACCGACGGCCGTGCCGAAGGCGTTCGGCTTGGCGGCGCCGAGGACCGCGTAGCCGATGAGCGCCGCGGCGACAGCGTCGAGCAGGAGATTATTGCCCGAGGCGATGTCGCCGCGTCCAAGCCGGGCAGCGAGCAAAATGCCGCCGATCGAGGCAAAAACTCCTGATATAACGTAGGCCCAGATTTTGTATGCCTTGACAGGCGCGCCGGCGAGTTCGGCAGCCCGTTCGTTGCTGCCGACCGCATACATCATGCGGCCAAAACGGGTGTATTCGAGAAAAAACCAGATCAGCACCGCAAGCACGAGCAGGACGACTACCGAAACCGGGATGAGGTTGGGGATGAAGAAATCGAAGCGGTGGCGGCCAAGCGCCAGGAAGCCAGCGCCGAACGTGCCGTTGGCGACTGAGCCGTCGGGCATCGTCATACCGGTGGCGATCGAGCGGCCCTCGGTCGGAATGCGCTGCAAGCCGACGAGCAGGAACATCATGCCGAGCGTCGCCAGGAGATCCGGGACGCGCATATAGACGATCAGCCAGCCATTGATGAGGCCGACAATGGCGCCGATCAAGAGGCAGGCGACAACCGCGACGACAGCGTTCTGCTCCAGCACCACCATGACATAGGCGGCTGCCATCATGGCACTGGTGGCGACCGAGCCGATCGACAGGTCGAAGCCGCCGACGACCAGGGTCGCAGTGACGCCAAGCGCCAGCACGCCGGTGATTGCGACCGACTGAAAGATGAAGACGGCGCTTTTGCGGCGAGACGAAGCCATCGGCGGCGATGGCGAAATAGGCGATCAACCCGAACAGCAGAACGATGAAGCCATAGCGGATGGCATGGTCGCGCGCGGCTGCCATCCTTACCCAACCCGAACTCATGCCCTCTCCATCCCACGTCCCATTATCTGCCCGCCCTCACGCTGCGCTGTGCAACGGCCCGCCCGCCACTTCGGCCAGCAGCCGCTCGAGGTCGATGTCGGCGTTGCGATGTTCGCCGACGATCGTCTGCTCCGACATCACCAGGATGCGATCGGCGGTCTCCAGCGCCTCGTCGAGTTCGGTGACGAACAGCAGCGTCGCACGGCCGTTCGCGCTCGCCCGCAGCTTGGCCGCGATATCGCGCCTGGCCGAAATGTCGACGCCCTGAAAAGGCTCGTCCAGGACGAACAGTTTTGCGGCCTGCGACATCCAGCGGGCGACCATCACCTTCTGCTGATTGCCGCCGGAAAGCGCGGACATTTCGTCCTTCTCCGAGCGGCAGACGATGCCCAGTTCCCGAATCTGCTGGCGGGCGGTGGTGCGCTCGATGCCGCGCTTGAGGACGCCGAGACGCGACATCCGCCTGTAGAACGGCAGGCTGATATTTTCCTGAATGTTGAAGTCGCCGACGATCCCGTTTTCGCTCCGATCCTTGGCGACGAGAAACACGCCGGCGGCGATCGCCTCGCCCGTCGATCCCGGTGCATAGGGTTTCCCGTTCAGCACCATGGTGCCGGAGAGCGGCTTGCGTACGCCAAACAGCGTCTCGGCGAGCGCGGTCTTGCCGACGCCGACGAGGCCGGTGATGGCGACGACCTCGCCGTCGCCGAGCGTCAGCGAGATCGGCCTGGAACCTTCTGCAATCCGTAACCCGTCGATTATCAGGACAGGCTTGGCCGAATTCCTGGCGACGATCCGGTCGAGGTGGATCTTGCGGCCGAGCATGGCGTTGACCGCACCTTCATAATCGAGTGGCTTACGGTCGAAGACACCTGAGATGACCCCATCGCGCATCGAGACGATACGGTCGGCAAGCCGCCTGATGTCGGACATGCGGTGCGAGATGTAGAGGATTGCGACGCCGTGCTCGCGAAGCCTGTCGAGCAGTGCGAACAGCCGGTCGGCCTCGGCGCTCGACAGAGAGGAGGTCGGCTCATCGAGAATCAGCACTTTCGGCTGGTGCGCCATGGCGCGGGCAATCGCCACCATCTGGCGGTCGGCCAGCGACAGATCGCTGATCCGGGCCTTCAGGTCGATGGCCAGCCCCATGCGGTCGGCGACGGCCTTTGCCTCACGACGCACCCGGCCTGGATTGAACAGGGTCGGTGCGCCGCTGCCGCTCAGCCTGTCGAGCGTCAAATTGGTGGCGACGTCGAGATCGGCGACGACACCGTCATTGATGTTCTGGTGAACGGTGACGACGCCGGCGCGGATCGCTTCCGCCGGCGTGTTTGGCGCGAAGTCTTTGTGCGCAAAATCTGGGCCGGCGAGGCTCATCGTGCCGCCGCCACGCTCGTAGACGCCGCTGATGATCTTGACCAGGGTGGATTTGCCAGCGCCGTTGGCGCCCATCAGCACGGTTACTTCGCCGGCATGCAAATCGAGCGAGACGCCGCCAAGCACCTCGATATGGCCGAAGGACTTCCTCAGCCCGTCCACGCGGAACACGGCATCATTGCCCATTCGTTCCTCCCTAACTATGACGCTAGGGGCTGTTCCGGCAATTGTCAACACGATTGACAATTGCCAGAGAGCTTCCTAGCTTGGCCCGACCGCCATGGCTCCATTATGATGGGAGCACATCAGCGGGAGGGTGAGGATGACTGGGAAATTGCCGTTCGAAGCACTGTCGGTCGAAACATTGGCGGCACGCCTCGGCGCCAACGAGGCCCTGTGTTCGCATATCGGCAAGGATACAAGCCGCTGGAAGGTCCGCGAGGTCGGCGACGGCAATCTGAACCTGGTGTTCATCGTCGAGGGAGCCACGGGTGCTGCCGTCGTCAAGCAGGCCCTGCCCTATGTCCGCTTGGTCGGTGACAGCTGGCCGCTGCCGTTGAAGCGCTCCTTCTTCGAATATCACGCGCTGACGCGGCAAGAGGCGAGAGCGCCCGGCTCGGTGCCGGCGATCCATCACTTTGACGAAGGCCAGGCGCTGATCATCATGGAATATCTGTCACCCCACATCATCCTGCGGCGCGCGCTGATCGAGGGTCGGCAACTGCCGAACATCGCGAGGGACATCGGCCTGTTCATGGCCCGCACACTGTTTCGCGGCTCCGATCTCAGCATGGCGACCAAAGATCGCAAGGCGGATCTGGCGCTGTTCGCCGACAATGTCGAGCTTTGCGACATCACCGAGAACCTGGTTTTCTCAGACCCCTATTTTGACGCCAAGATGAACCGGCATACGAGCCCACAACTCGACCGCATCGTCGCCGAGTTGCGCGCCGACCGCGATCTCAAGGTCGAGGCGCAGCGGCTGAAACATATCTTCGCGGCCAATGCGGAGACACTGCTGCACGGCGACCTGCATTCCGGCTCGATCATGGTCACCGACACCGAAACGCGAATGATCGATCCCGAATTCGCCTTCTATGGGCCGATCGCTTTCGACGTCGGCATGCTGCTTGCCAATTTCTGGATGGCGTTCTTCTCGCAGCGCGGCCATGAGCAGAGCGGAATGCGCGACGCCATGCGCGCCTATCTGCTCGACGTCACGGTCGAGGCATGGTCGGTGTTCCGCACCGAGTTCTCGCATCTGTGGCGAACCGAGCGCACCGGCATGCTCTACCAGAAGAGCCTGTTCGAGGATCAGGGCGACAGGCTCGGCGCCGAACAGGCGCTCGATCACATGCTGCATCAGGTCTGGACCGACATGCTGGGCTTTGCCGGCGTCGAGGTGCACCGGCGCATCCTGGGCCTCGCGCACAACGCCGATTTCGAGACCATTGCCGACGAGGATCTGCGCGCCACATGTGAGGCGAAGGCGCTGAAGTTCGGCCGTCACATCGCCGTCAACCGGCGCCAGATTCACAGCATCGACGAGGTCAACAAATTGGCCGCGCTGATCGAACAGGAGAACGGAATTTGAACGTCGGCGACCGCCACTACCGGACCATCTGGCTGAGCGACGACGGGCGTTCGGTGGAGATCATCGACCAGCGCTGGCTGCCGCATGATTTCCGCGTGGAGAAAGTCAGCACTGTCGCCGGCATCGCCACTGCGATCCGCGACATGTGGGTGCGCGGCGCACCGCTGATCGGCGTCACCGCTGCCTATGGCGTTGCCATTCAGATGGCCGACGACCCTTCCGATGCAGCACTCGACGGCGTCTGGGAGGTCTTGCACGAAACACGCCCAACCGCGATCAATCTGCGCTGGGCGCTCGACGAGATGCGTAATTTCCTGCGGCCGCTTCCATCTGGACAACGCGCCGAGGCTGCTTACCGGCGCGCCGGCGAAATCGCCGACGAGGATGTCGGCCTCAACCGCGCCATCGGCGTCAATGGGCTTGAAATCATCAAAGAAATAGCGGCGCGCAAGCAGCCTGGCGAGCCGGTCAACATCCTGACCCATTGCAATGCCGGCTGGCTGGCCACCGTCGACTACGGCACCGCCACGGCGCCGATCTATTTGGCAACGGAAGCGGGCATTCCCGTTCACGTCTATGTCGACGAAACGCGCCCGCGCAACCAGGGCGCCCAGCTGACCGCATGGGAGATGGCTGGCCACGGCGTGCCGCATACGCTGATCGTCGACAATGCCGGCGGCCATCTGATGCAGCGCGGCCAGATCGACATGGTCATCGTCGGCACCGACCGCACCACCGCCGACGGCGATGTCTGCAACAAGATCGGCACCTATCTGAAGGCGCTGGCCGCCGCCGACAATGACGTGCCGTTCTATGTTGCGCTCCCCTCGCCGACGATCGACTGGACGGTGCATGACGGGCTTGCAGAAATTCCGATCGAACAGCGCTCGGCCGACGAGGTTTCGCTGGTCTGGGGCAAGACCGCGAGTGGCGAGATTGCGCAGGTCCGCATCTCGCCGGAGACGACGCCCGCGGCAAACCCGGCCTTCGACGTGACGCCGGCGCGACTGGTCACCGGATTGATCACGGAACGCGGTATCGCCAAGGCCTCGCGCCAAGGCTTGAAGGCAATGTTTCCCAGACGGGGATAGGCCGTTTTCCCACGAAGTATTCCTGAGGGGATTTCGTTGCGGTGACTCATGCTGCACCAGCGGCGTTGAAAAAAGTTTTCCCGTTGATGATCAGGGAGCAGACTCATGATAGTGATTGCATTCGCTCGCGCGCCCCATTTGCGAACGGGCACTTACAATTTCAACACGCAGCGGAGGGTTTATTTTTTATGAGCAAGAATACCGAGATCAGAACTTCGGGACCACGACAACCTTCGAGTGGCGTAAATACTTCAGTCGGGCCGAGACAGCCGACCCCGCCGCCGCCCCCACCGCCGACCAAGAAATAGGATACGGCTTTGGCAAAGAAGGCGGGTAGCGGACAAGGCAAGAACGCCAAGCGGGAGAGCCGTTCTGGCCAGTTCGTTCCGAAGAAAGCGGCTTCGAACACTGGCCAGCGCCTGCATGCTGGCCCGCGACAGCCGAAGCCCGAACGAGTCGACAAACCCGAACGGGACGAAAAGCCGGGAAAGAGGGAAAGGTAGTGGCTAGCAACGTAGAAAGTCTGCGTTTTAACGCCCTTCGAAACGCCCTCTACCACACAGGGCGCCGACGGGCGTTTGAACGCTGGAACCGCTTCTTCAACTTCCTTGTGATCTTGCTGGGTGCCGCTGCCATGAGTGATGTCATGCACCGGTTTGGCATTGATCAGCTGTGGGTTGGCGCTGCCATTTCTGTGGTGGCGGCAGCGCAGCTGGCCTTTGATTTCGGTCGTTCTGCGCGCGACCATCAAGCACTTCAGCGGGACTACTATTATTTGCTGGCTGAGATCGATGACTGCATTGATTGCGATGAGGCGAAATGCGCAGCGTGGGCGGGTAAAATGACACGGATCGCCGGGGATGAACCACCGGTTCTCCGAGCGATAGACGCCAAGGCCTACAACGATGCTCTTGATGCAATCGACAGCTATGGTGCCGGAGAACACCTCTACATACCTTTTTACCAAAAAATCTTCGGAAGCGTATTTGCCTTCGATGGATATAACTATCGAAAGCTCTCGGAGCGCCCTAATTGCAGGCCTGCCCAAATCGCTGCGAAATAAGCACTGATACCCATCAGTATCGCTCCCACTCGACACGCAATCGCGGTGGATGTCAGCGCCGGCTGACGCACCGCCCCATTCGTGGATCGAGGCAGACGGTGCTTGCCGCGCTGATAGCCTTCAGCATCTGGGCGCAGCGGAACCGCTGGGTCTGGTCGGCGATCGGTGCTGGGCGGAACGCTCATCTTCGGCGGTTCGGCGACGGCGGTCGGCACCTTGTTTGCCAGCATTCTTCTCGTCCTGATCGTCACGACCATGCAGATCATCGGCCTGCCTCCCGGCGCCCAGGACATCGTCCAGGGCATCGTCGTCATCTTCGTGCTCGCCCTTGCCGGCAGACAAGCGATGGCGAGGCAAACGTCTGTCGACCCAGCGAGCGATGACGACGGCCCCGCGGCGCTGGCGAAGGGTGGGCCGCCGTAAATAGCCGGCGTCCATCCCTATTCGGATTGCAAAGCTATGGTCGTGTGATTATACCAGTTAACAAGATGACGATAGGCAGGGCCATCGTTGGAGATCAGGAGTATGGCAAGATGACAACGATAGCGCTGTTTGGTGCCGGCGGCAAAATGGGTTACCGCCTGTCGACTAATTTTCGCGGCTCTCCCTACACGATACGTCATGTCGAGGTCAGCGATGCCGGCTGCGAGCGGCTGAAGACGGGGTTGGGTATCGACGCGGTCAGCGCCGACGAGGCCCTGAATGGCGCCGAAGTGGTGATCCTGGCGGTTCCCGACACCCATATCGGCAAGGTTGCGGCCAGCATCGAGGGAAAGCTTGCTGCCGGCACCATGGTCGTCGTGCTGGACGCCGCAGCACCTTTCGCCGGCCATTTGCCGAAGCGGCCGGACCTGACCTATTTCGTCACCCATCCCTGCCATCCGCCGATCTTCAACGACGAGACCGACATGGCGGCCAAGAAGGACTATTTCGGCGGCGTCAAAGCCAAGCAGCATATGGTCAGCGCGCTGATGCAGGGGCCTGAGGAAGACTTCGCCAAGGGCGAAGCGATCGCCAAGATCATCTGGGCTCCGGTCATGCGGTCGCATCGCGTCACGGTCGACCAGATGGCGCTGCTCGAACCGGGCCTTTCGGAAACCGTCTGCGCCTCGCTGCTCGTCGTCATGAAGGAAGCGGTCGACGAAGTCGTCGCGCGCGGCGTCGACCAGCAGGCCGCGCTCGACTTCCTGCTTGGCCACATGAACGTGCTCGGCGCCGTCATCTTTGGCGAGACCAAGGGTGTGTTCTCCGACGCCTGCAACAAGGCCATCGAGTTCGGCAAGCCGGTCTTGATGCGCGACGACTGGAAGCGGGTGTTCGAGCCGGAAGAGATTGCAGCGAGCATTCAGCGCATCACCTGAGATGACCTTTTCCTTCTCCCCCTGTGGGAGAAGGTGGATTGGCGCGCAGCGCCAAGACGGTTGAGGGGTGTTGGACGGATCGCCGTCATTGCCAAGCTGGAACACCCCTCATCCGGCCGAGCTTCGCTCGGCCACCTTCTCCCACAGGGGGAGAAGGAAAGTCGCGGGCGTGCCGATACATGTCATCTGAATTAGTGATTGACTCATTATACCAGTTGGCTTAGCTGTATGGTGGCTCGGACCATCAGGCTTCGAAGCAAATTCGGGCCTCGGGTGGAGGATGGCTGGGGAGCGACGTTCCGTTGAGATGAACCGGCAAACGGCTTTGAACCCAGTCTATCCGCGCCCGCGCCATCTAAATGAATTGCATGCAGACAGCAGCCTTGGGTTGGTCAAGGCATAGTTTTTCAAAACGGGAGGAAATCATGAAACTCACTCGCAGAATGACGCTTGCGGCTTTTGCCGGCATGCTGGCGCTTGGTACCGCCGCACCCGCCTATGCGGCGGATCTCATTGCCATCATCACGCCCTCGCACGACAATCCGTTCTTCAAGGCTGAAGCCGTCGGCGCGGAAGCCAAGGCCAAGGAACTCGGCTATGAAGCGCTGGTGCTCGTCCATGACGACGACGCCAACAAGCAGTCCGAGCTGATCGACACGGCGATCGGCCGCGGCGCCAAAGCGATCATCCTCGACAATGCCGGCGCCGACGCCACCGTCGCCGCCGTGCAGAAGGCCAAGGACGCGGGCGTTCCATCCTTCCTGATCGATCGCGAGATCAACGCCACCGGCGTCGCCGTCGCGCAGATCGTCTCCAACAACTACCAGGGCGCCCAGCTTGGCGCGCAGGAGTTCGTCAAGCTGATGGGCGAGAAGGGCAATTTCGTCGAGCTGGTCGGCAAGGAATCCGACACCAATGCCGGCATCCGTTCCGAGGGTTACCACGATGTCATCGACGACTATCCAGATCTGAAGATGGTGGCGCAGCAGTCGGCCAACTGGAGCCAGACCGAGGCCTATTCCAAGATGGAATCGATCCTTCAGGCCAATCCCGACATCAAGGGCGTGATCTCCGGCAACGACACGATGGCGATGGGCGCCTATGCCGCCCTTGCTGCCGCCGGACGCAAGGACGTCATCGTCGTCGGCTTCGACGGGTCGAACGACGTGCGCGACTCGATCGCCGCAGGCGGCATCAAGGCCACAGTCCTGCAGCCGGCCTATGCGCAGGCGCAGATGGCAGTCGAGCAGGCCAACGACTTCATCAAGAACAAGAAGTCTCCGGCCGAGGAAAAGCAGCTGATGGACTGCGTCCTGATCAATGGCGACAATGCCGCCAAGCTGGAAACCTTCGCGCTGACCAACTGAGCCGGCGTAACATCAATCGCAAGGGACGAGCTTCCGGCTCGTCCCTTGCTTCCATTTCCTGGGTGCCCTGAACGCCATGCCGAACAAGCCGACATGTTCGATCCTCGCCGCGCCGATCATTGCCGCGACACTCGGCATCAGCCTGACCGCCTGCAAGATCCTGCCGACACCGTCCGGGGAAAACGGCGGCAATGCCCCGGCCTTCAATGCGGACAAAATGGTCGGGGATATCTGGGCTGCCAAGGTGGTACCCTATCTCCAGCAGAAAGCCGGACCATTTCCCGAGGTTCACGCCCTGGCGAAAACCGATCCAGCGGCTGCCGGTGCCAAGTACGGCAATCCGAAGAAGCAGGCGAATTCGCCATGGACCTTCGCGGTTCGCCTCGAAGGTAAGGTGGTCACGGCGAATACGCAGTCTCGCGCGGCGACGATGGATGTCGATGCCGACGGTGACGGCAAGGCGGATGCGCGGGTGCAGATCGGACCCGCGGTGCGTGGCACCGCGCTGCGCGACAGCCTCGACTTCATCCAGTTCAACGACTTCACCAACCAGATCGACTTCGCCCAGTTCGGCAAGGCGTTCAACATCTATGCCGACAGGACAGTGCTTTCCAAGCTGCCGCGCGAAGCGCTGGAGGGCCGGAGCGTTAGGATTGTCGGCGCCTATGTCATGGGCAGCGGCCAGGACCTGCCGCTGGTGACGCCGGCGGAGGCAGAGATCGGGCCAAAGCCATGACTGCCGCCATCGATCATGATGTCATCCTGAAGCTGGAAGACGTCTCGAAGGTCTATTCGGGCACCGTCGCGGTCAAGCGCGCAAATTTCGAGGTGCGCAAGGGCGCGGTCAACGTGCTGGTCGGCGAAAACGGCGCCGGCAAATCGACGCTGATGAAGATCATCGCCGGCGTCGAACAGCCGACGCTCGGCCGCATTCTCCTGGAGGGCGAAGAGGTTTCCTTCTCGTCATCCGGCGACGCAGTGAACCGCGGCATCGGCATGGTGTTTCAGGAGCTGAACCTGTTCGGCAACCTGACGGTCGCCGAAAACATTTTCGCCACCCGCGAGATCACCAACCGGTTCCGCAAGATCGACAGCCGAGAACAGGAGCGCCGTGCGGCGGAATTCCTCGAGCGCCTGGAAGCCGGCATCCGGCCCGACATGCTGGTCGAGGACCTGCGCATCGGCCAGCAGCAGCTGGTCGAGATCGCCAAGGCGGTTTCGCTCGATGCGCGCATCCTGATCATGGACGAACCGACCTCGGCGCTGAGTGCAGCGGAAGTCGAGATCCTGTTCAAGGTCATCGCCGACCTCAAGGCGCGCGGCGTTGCAATCGTCTACATCTCGCATCGGCTCGAGGAACTGATCCGCATCGGCGACTACATCACCGTGCTGCGTGACGGGCGCATCACCGGCCAAGAGAAGATGAAAAACGTCGACACGCAATGGATCGTGCGACAGATGATCGGCTCGGACGCCAAGGACTTCGCCAAGGCCGATGGCCATGTTCCAGGCGAAGAGATCTTCCGCGCCGAGGACATATGCCTGCCGCGCGTGACCGGCGGGCTTGCCGTCGATCACGTCTCGCTGTCGCTGCGTGCCGGCGAGATCCTCGGCATCTATGGGCTGATGGGTGCCGGACGCAGCGAGCTGTTCGACTGCATCATGGGACGCCACGGCCATGCTACTGGAGCGATCTTCATCGCCGGCAAAAAAGTGAAAGAACGAGATACGACGCGGCGCATCCGGCGCGGACTGGCGCTGATCCCCGAGGACCGCCAGCGCGAAGGGCTGGTGTCGATCCTCTCCGTCGCCAGCAATCTGACGCTGGCCAGCCTGTCGCGGTTTGTGCGCCTGTTCCATATCAGCGGCGCCAAGGAAAACCAGGCGGTGACGCAGATGGTGCGGGAACTGGCGATCAAAGTCGCCAATCCGGCACAGGAAGTCTCGTCGCTGTCGGGCGGCAACCAGCAGAAGGTGGTGATCGGCAAGGCGCTGCTCACCGGGCCCAAGGTACTGCTAATGGACGAACCGAGCCGCGGCATCGACGTCGGCGCCAAGGCCGACGTCTTCCGCACCATGCGCAAACTGTCCCGCGACGGACTGGGCATACTGTTCGCCACCTCCGATCTCGACGAGGTGATGGCGCTATCCGACCGGATCGCGGTGATGAGCAATGGAAAACTGACCGGCATGTTCGATCGCGCCGAGGCGACGGAGGCGGCACTCGTCGCCGCATCGGCGCTTGGCCACGGACCGGTCCCGCACACGGAGAACACCGCCCATGACTGACATCCCGGCCAAGGCTTCTGTTGCCTCCGCCTCGAACGGCTCCGTCCTGCTGACGCTGATGAAGGCGAGGACGTTCATCGCGCTGATCGCCGTCCTGATCTTCTTCTCGATCGCGGCACCCAATTTCCTGTCGGCGGCCAATCTGATCCTGATGTCGAAGCACGTGGCGCTGAATGCGTTCCTGGCCATGGGCATGACCTTCGTCATCATCACCGGAGGCATCGACCTGTCTGTCGGCTCGATCGTCGGCCTGTGCGGCATGGTCGCCGGCTATCTCGTGCTCAACGGCATCGACCTGCAGGTCGGCTACACGATCTATTTCAACGTCTTCGAGATCGCCCTGATCACGCTGGCGGTCGGCATATTGATCGGCGCCGTCAACGGATTGCTGATCACCAGGCTGAATGTCGCGCCCTTCATCGCCACGCTCGGCGTGCTCTATGTCGCGCGCGGCCTGGCGCTGCTGTCGTCCGATGGCCGCACTTTCCCGAACCTCGTCGGCAAACCCGATCTGGGCACCACCGGATTCGGCTTCCTCGGCGCCGGCCGGCTGCTCGGCCTGCCGGTCTCGATATGGATCTTGGTCGTCGTTGCACTGGGAGCGGCCTATCTCGCCAAATACACCCCGCTCGGCCGTCACATCTTCGCCGTCGGCGGCAACGAGCGGGCGGCGCGGATTTCGGGCGTCCGGGTCAACATGGTGAAGATGTTCGTCTACATGTTCTCCGGCCTCTGCGCGGCGATCGTCGGCCTGATCATCTCGTCCGAACTGATGGCCTCGCATCCGGCGACCGGCGAAAGCTTCGAGCTCAACGCCATCGCCGCGGCGGTGCTCGGCGGCACCTCGATGTCGGGTGGCCGCGGCACGATCGGCGGCACCATTGTCGGTGCCTTCGTCATCGGCATTCTCTCCGATGGGCTGGTCATGATGGGCGTAAGTTCGTTCTGGCAGATGGTGATCAAGGGCCTCGTCATCATCGTCGCCGTCGTCGTCGACCAAGCGCAGCGCCGGCTACAGAGCCGCGTGACGCTGATGCAGATGGCAAAGGCGGGCTGAGCGTGGCGGAACTGCGTGGAGCGCTGATCGGCTGCGGCTTCTTTGCCGTCAACCAGATGCACGCCTGGCGCGACATCGCCGATGTCTCGATCGTCGCCATCTGCGACCGCGATCCGGAACGGCTCAAAGTGGTCGGCGACCAGTTTGGCATTGCGCGGCGCTATACCGACGCGGCAGCACTTTTTGCTGGCGAAAGCCTGGATTTCGTCGATATCGCCACCACGGCGCCGAGCCACTGTCCGCTGGTCGAGATGGCAGCACAAAATCGCGTTCCGGCAATCTGCCAGAAGCCGTTCGCGCCGTCGCTTGCCGACGCCAAGGCCATGGTTAAGGCATGCACCGACGCCGGCGTGCCGCTGATGGTGCATGAGAATTTTCGCTGGCAGTCGCCAATCCAGGCGGTGCGCGCCGTGCTCGACAGCGGTGACATCGGCACCCCGTTCTTCGGGCGGATCTCGTTCCGCTCGGCCTATGACGTGTTTTCCGGCCAGCCCTATCTGGCGACGGGAAAGCGCTTCATCATCGAGGACCTCGGCATCCATAGTCTCGACATTGCCCGCTTTCTGCTGGGCGACGTTTCGACGATCACGACACGAACCGCTCGCATTAATCCTGAGATTGCCGGCGAGGACGTCGCAACCATGCTGATGGACCACAAGAGCGGCGCAACGTCTGTGGTCGATTGCAGCTATGCGACGAAGCTCGCGACTGAGCCGTTTCCGCAGACGCTGGTCGAGATCGACGGCAGCGACGGCACGATCCGGCTCGAGCAGGATTACCGCCTCACCGTCACCGGCAGGAACGGAACGGTGGTTAGCGACGTCTCGCCGCCGCTGCTGCCCTGGGCATCGCGGCCGTGGCACAACATCCAGGAAAGCGTCGTCGCCATCCAAAAGCACTGGGTCGGCTGCCTGGCGAGCAAAACCGAGCCGGCAACCTCGGGCGCCGACAATCTCAAGACTTTGGCGCTGGTCGAGGCCGCCTATGCGGGGGCTGCGAGCCGTGAGCCGGTGCAGCTCGACGCTTTGCTGAGATGACCGCCGACGCCTTCCTCCTCTATGGCACGCGAGCGGTCGAGGCCGAGCCGGTCAGGCTGCGCGCCGGCGCGCTCACCGCCAACTTCGTCAACGGCAATCTGCGCACCATCCGCCATGGCGGCATCGAAGTGCTGCGCGCCATCGCCTATATCGTCAGGGATCGCGACTGGGGCACCTACGAGCCGGCTCTCACGAATTTGACTATCGGCCAGGGCGCCGACACTTTCTCGGTCAGCTATTCGGCAAGTTGTGTCGGACCGCGGGGAAGCCGACTCGACTTTCGCGCGACGATCGAGGCTTCCGCCGACGGCCAGCTGGTTTTCGACGTGAGCACGCGTCCCGAAGACGATTTCGAGACCAATCGCTGCGGTTTCTGCATCCTGCATCCGATCGCCGGCCTGGCCGGCAGCCCGGTCACGGTCGAGCACACCGACGGCAGCGTGGTGGAAACAAAGCTTCCCGACCTGATCGACCCGTGGCAGCCTTTCAAGGACCTGCGGGCGATCACCCATGGGGTTCGGCCCGGCGTCGCCGCCGAATGCCGGATGGAAGGCGACGTGTTCGAGATGGAGGACCAGCGCAACTGGTCGGACGCGTCCTACAAGACCTATGTCCGGCCGCTCGCGCTGCCATGGCCCTATGTGCTGCCTGCCGGCGAGACGCTGCGCCAGACGATCAGTCTGCGTGTGACCGGCGCCGGAAAGGCGCCGGCTGCCGCAACCGCCGAACCAATCCGCGTCGAGCTCGGCGAAGTCGGACCGCTGCTGCCGGATATCGGCGTCATCATCTACCCGGATGAGGTCGGGACGGCGCTTGCGAACCTGCCAGCACTGTCCGCGCTTGGCCCGCAACAGCTGATGTTCCACTACGATCCGACGCGCGGCCACAGCCTCGACGCCTTGCAGTCCTACGCCAGGCTCGCCGCAGCCTGCCCGGCCAAGACGACGCTTGAATGCGTCGTTTCCTGCGTTGGCGATCTCGACGCGGAGCTTTCAGGCGTCGCCGATATGGTGCGACAGGCCGGGCTGAAACTCTCGGCCATCGCCGTTTCGCCTTCGGTCGACCGGCAATCGACGCCGCCGGGCAGCGCATGGCCTGAATGTCCGCCGCTCGAAGACGTCTATTCTGCCGCTCGCCGCGCCTTTCCCGACATCCGCCTCGGCGGCGGCATGTTCAGCTATTTCACCGAACTCAACCGCAAGCGCGTTCCCGCCGACCTGCTCGATTTCGTCACCCACTGTACGTGTCCGATCGTGCACGCCGCCGACGATCTCAGCGTCATGCAATCGTTGGAGGCGTTGCCTTTCATCACCCAATCGGTACGGGCGATCTTCGGGCCAAAGCCCTACCGGATCGGCCCGTCGACCATCGCCATGCGGCAGAACCCCTATGGCGGTACGACCAAGGCCAATCCGCACGGTCAGCGCATCGCCATGGCCGACCGGGATCCTCGCCATGCCGGCATGTTCGCGGCAGCATGGACGATCGGCTATGCCGCGCGCGTCGCGCCGGCCGGGCTGGAGATGCTCACGCTGTCCAGCTTCACCGGACCGTTCGGCGTGCTGGCGGCATGCGGGGAACCCGTCGGCGAAGGTGAACCCCGGCCGATTTTCGAGGCTATCAAGGGGCTTTGCGAACTGGCCGGCTTCAGGCACATAGCGGCGAGGACTAGCGATGAGACGCGGGTGCTCACGCTGGCCGGCCGTTCTCCCGCGGGCCAGACCGTCATGTGGCTGGCGAATCTGACGGCGAGCGAAGTGACGGTTGATGTTTCCGGGTTCGACCGACGCCACCTTGTGATGCCGCCCTACGCGATCACCCGGATCGGGTGAAATCAGTTGCCGGAATTCATCACGTAGAGCGCGCGCGAGCGCTCGAGGTGCTTGATCATCGCCTTCTCAGCGCCGTCCGCATCCTTCTGCTCGATGCGCCCGATGATCTCTTCGTGCTCGGTCAGCGTGAAGTTTTCCTTGCCTGTCCAGATCAGCATCTCGGTGTGATATTCCTTCAGCCAGCCAAGCATCGCTTCGCTGACCGCGACATAGATCGGGTTGCCGGATATTGCCGCGATCTGGGTATGAAACTTCATGTCCGCGGATATGAAGGCTTCGGAATCGCCGCGAAAGCTCCGCTGTTCGGCAACGGTTGCCCGCAGCCGCTGCACGTCCTCGGCGGTGGCTTTTTCTGCGGCTTCCCTGACCATGCCGCGCTCGAAGAAGATGCGCGCGTTCTTGAGGTGCTCCAGCGTGTCCTTCGACAACGACAGGATGATCTTGGCCGCGCCGTCGACCTGCTTGATGATCGACTTGGCGGTCAGCTGCAGCACTTTCGCCCGCTCGCCATGCGAGATGGCGACGAGGCCCATATTGCTCAGCGCCTGCATCGCCTCGCGGATCGCCGGCCTGCCGACCTCGAAGCGCTCCATCAGCTCACGTTCCGACGGCATGTCGTCGCCCGGCTGCAATTCGCCGCTGGTGATCAGGCGCTTCAGTCTCAAAAATACTTCGTCGGAAAGTTTGCGCCGGACGATCGGCTCCGAACGGTTCATCGTCGCGAATCACTCCTTTGATCGCTGTCTATTTAGCATTGTCGCCACGATTCCCAGAATGCCTGCGCGAGCAGGATATCGCTTGCAATACTCATGTACTCATTATACCAGATTTCAAAGATCGGGAACTTTTTTCGCGCTATGATTACCGTCACCTATCGCATCGAGACCTCGGCGAGCATCGAGGCGCTGGCGACCAAGATCGCCAGCGACCAGTCGACAGGAACCTTCGTCGCGCTGGCCGGCGAGACCGAAGAGCTCAAGGCCCGGGTCGCTGCACGCGTCCTGGCGATACGGCATCTGCCGGACGCCGATCGCCCGTCCCTTCCCGAAGCCGGTGACGGGCCCTTCAAGCGCGCGGATGTCGACATCGCGTTTCCGCTCGATGCCGTTGGCACCGACCTTTCGGCGTTGATGACCATCGCCG
The DNA here is from genome assembly GCF_040318085.1 of Mesorhizobium sp. M1322. Lineage (NCBI taxonomy): Bacteria > Pseudomonadati > Pseudomonadota > Alphaproteobacteria > Hyphomicrobiales > Phyllobacteriaceae > Mesorhizobium > Mesorhizobium sp. M1322. Next base: position 6,270 of record NZ_JAMYLP010000037.1, on the reverse strand, counting down.
TCGGCGGCGCCTATTCGATCAAGGGCCTGTCCGGCATTCGCGTCGTCGACATGAAGCTGCCGGACGAATACCGAGGCGCGCACCCTGGCCCGCAATTCGGCGTTGCCGGCAGTCGCCGGCTGACCGGCGTGGAGGACCGCCCGATCATCGGGACGATCGTCAAGCCGGCGCTTGGATTGCGCCCGCACGAGACCGCCGCAATGGTGGGTGAGCTGATCGCCGCCGGCGTCGATTTCATCAAGGACGACGAGAAGCTGATGAGCCCGGCCTATTCGCCGCTGTCGGAACGGGTGAAGGCAATCATGCCGCTGGTCCTCGACCATGAGCAGAAGACCGGCAAGAAGGTGATGTATGCCTTTGGCATCTCGCATGCCGATCCTGACGAGATGATGCGCAACCACGATCTGGTGGCGAAGGCCGGCGGCAATTGCGCGGTGGTCAACATCAACTCCGTCGGCTTCGGCGGCATGGCTTACCTGAGAAAGCGCTCCAGTCTGGTGCTGCACGCCCACCGCAACGGCTGGGACATTCTCACCCGCCATCCCGGCCTCGGCATGGATTTCAAGGTCTGGCAGCAGTTCTGGCGGCTGCTCGGCGTCGATCAATTCCAGATCAACGGCATCGCCTCGAAATACTGGGAGCCGGACTGGTCCTTCATCGAGTCCTTCAAGGCGGTGACCACGCCGATCTTCTCGCCGGATGATTGCGCGCTGCCGGTCGCCGGCTCCGGCCAATGGGGCGGACAGGCCCCCGAAACCTTTGAGCGAACCGGCCGGACGGTCGATCTTCTCTATCTCTGCGGCGGCGGCATCGTCAGCCATCCGGACGGGCCGGGTGCCGGCGTGCGCGCCGTGCAGCAAGCCTGGCAGGCGGCGGTCGATGGCATCCCGCTGGCGAAGTTTGCCCTGACCCATGCCGAATTGGCGCGGTCGATCGAGAAATTCGGCGACGGCAAAGCGGCCTGACGCCATGCAAAACCTGCTTCTCAGCTACTATGGCGACGACCTCACCGGCTCGACCGACGTCATGGAGGCGCTCGAGCTCGGCGGTGTGGCGACCGTGCTGTTCATACGCCAGCCGGACGAGGCCCTGCTTTCGCAGTTCAGGCATTGCCGTGCCATCGGCCTGGCCGGCACCAGCCGCAGCGAGACGCCGCAGTGGATGGACACGCATCTGCGCAACGCCTTCGCCTGGCTGAAGACTTTGAATGCCGAGATCTGCCACTACAAGGTCTGCTCGACCTTCGATTCCAGTCCAATGATCGGCAGCATCGGCCGGGCAATCGAGATCGGCCGCTCGGTTTTCAGCCAAGACAGCGTGCCGCTGGTGGTCGGCGCGCCGCAGCTCAAGCGCTACACCGCCTTCGGCCATCTGTTTGCGGCCTACCGCGAAAAATTTTTCCGTATCGATCGCCATCCCGTGATGAGCCGCCACCCGATCACACCGATGGATGAATCCGATTTGCTGATCCATCTGTCGCGGCAGACAGACCTCACCTCAGGGCTGGTCGATCTCGCGACGCTGCAGTCGGCGTTCCACTCGGAAGCGTTCGATCGCTTGCTCGCCGACGGCATCAACATCGTGCTTTTGGATGTCGACAGCCTGGAAACTCAGGCGCTTGCCGGCAAGGAGATATGGCGCGTTCGCACGCCGGGCGGCATTTTCGTCGTCGGCTCTTCGGGTATCGAATATGCGCTGCTGGCCGAATGGACGTCCAACGGGACTGTCCGTGCCGAGCCCAGTTTTTTGCCACCGGGTGCGGCCGACCGGATCGCGGTGGTTTCGGGCAGTTGCTCGCCGACCACCGAGCGGCAGATCCGGCATGCTTTGACGGACGGGTTCGACGGGATCGAGGTGGATCCTGTCGAACTGGTCTCGGAGGCCTCTGGTGAAGCGATTGCGCGAGCGATTGCGGCCGGCTGCGCCAGTCTTGAAGCCGGTCGCAGTGTCGTCCTCTACACCGCCCTTGGTCCCGCAGCCGACCGCGGCGCCGAAATCGACCGGCAGGAAGGCGCCCGCCACAAGCTTGGCCGCGGCCTCGGCGAACTTCTTCGCGAACTGACGATCGAGCAGAAATTACAGCGCGTGATCATCGCCGGCGGCGATACGTCGAGCCACGCACTCGGCCAGATGGGGGTCGATGCGCTGACGGTGCGGATGCCGCTGCCCGCCTCGCCAGGCTCGCCGCTTTGCGTCGCCCACTCGCGCGTCAAGGCAATCGATGGACTGGAGGTTGCGCTCAAGGGCGGGCAGGTCGGAACCGATCGCTATTTCTGCGCCATCCGCGATGGGCTCGGCGGTTGACAGGATCGCGCTGCCCTTCCATACAAACGCCGTCAATGTTCTCAGGGCGGGGTGAAAGTCCCCACCGGCGGTAAGGGCACTTTAAGTTGCGCATGATCCTTTCCGAAAACCGATTCCGGTTTTCGGGGTCATGCGCTAGGCCCAAGCCCGCGAGCGCTTTCCGGTTGGCCGGAAGGGTCAGCAGATCCGGTGTGATTCCGGAGCCGACGGTCACAGTCCGGATGAAAGAGAACGAACGGAAGACGGTCCGCTTTCGTGGTTCGGACTCCGTATCGTGCGTCCTGATTCTGGATCGAAACGGAAGGATGGACCCATGAATCAGCATTCCCAGAAAGACTATGAAACGATCCGCGTTGCCGTCATTCGCGCGCGCTGGCACGCCGATATCGTCGACCAGTGCGTTGAAGCGTTCGGGGCGGAACTGGCGGCTCTCGGAGAGAAACGCTTTGCCGTCGATGTCTTCGATGTGCCGGGCGCCTATGAGATTCCCCTGCATGCAAAGACGATTGCCGAGACCGGTCGCTATGCAGCAATCCTCGGCGCGGCGTTTGTCGTCAATGGCGGCATCTATCGGCATGAATTCGTGGCGGGCGCTGTCATCGACGGCATGATGAACGTGCAACTGTCCACCGGCGTGCCGGTGCTTTCGGCGGTGCTCACCCCGCACAACTACCATGACGGCGCGGACCACCACCGCTTCTTCTTCGAACACTTCCAGGTCAAGGGCAAAGAGGCAGCCAATGCCTGCGTGCAGATCCTGGCCGCGCGGGAACGTATCGCCGCTGAAATGTCCGTCCCCGGGTAGAAATCCCGGTAACACGCTGTACTATCTGCGAAAATACGGAACTCGGGAGGACGCAGGTGCAGACCAAGAAGATCATCAATGACGGCAACCGCACTGTCGACGAAATGCTGGAAGGCATTCTTGCCGCGCACCCCCGCCATCTCCAAAGCGCGGCGGGCAGCCCACACTCGATTATCGCCCGCGATGGACCTCGCCAGGGTAAGGTCGGCCTCGTCATCGGCGGTGGCTCCGGCCACGAGCCGACATTCCTCGGCTTCGTCGGCAAGGGGCTGGCCGACGCGGCCGCGATCGGCAATGTCTTCGCCTCGCCGCCGCCGGACCCGATCCTCGAATGCGCCAAGGCGGCCAGCGGCGGCGCCGGCGTGCTGTTCATGTATGGCAACTATGCCGGCGACGTGATGAATTTCGACATGGCCGCCGAGATGGCGGCGATGGATGACATCGAGGTGCGCACCGTGCTGACCACCGACGACGTGGCATCAGCGCCGCGTGACCAACGGCAAAGGCGGCGCGGTGTTGCCGGCAATTTCTTCATCTTCAAGGCCGCCGGTGCCGCCTGCGACCGGATGCTGTCATTCGATGAATGCGAGCGCATCGCCCGGAAGGCCAACGATCACACCTTCACCATGGGGGTGGCGCTGTCGCCCTGTTCGCTGCCGCAGACCCGCCGGCCGAATTTCGAGATCGGACCGGACGAGATGGAGATCGGCATGGGCATTCATGGCGAGCCGGGCATCGCGCGCGGAAAACTGAAAACAGCCGACGAGATCACCGACGAGATGCTGGACAAGATCTTCGACGAGATGGCGCCGGCACGCGGCGACAAGGTCGCCGTGCTCGTCAATTCGCTCGGCTCGACGCCGCTGATGGAACTCTACATCATGAACCGGCGCGTCAAGCAGAGGCTCAACGATATCAGCGTTTCCATCCATGCGACCTGGGTCGGCAATTACTGCACTTCGCTGGAGATGGCTGGCGCCTCGGTGACGCTGATGCATCTCGACGGCGAATTGCAGACGATGCTCGACCATCCTTGCGATTGCGCCATGTTCCGCGCCGGCTGAGAGCAGACCATGACAGCGATAGACACGGCTCGCCTGAAGACGATGTTCGATGAAATCGCGGTGGCGATCGAGGCCGACAAGGACCGGCTATGCCAGCTCGACGGCGTCATCGGCGACGCCGATCATGGCATCGCCATGGGGCTCGGCTTTGGCGCGGTGCGCGATGCACTCGCTTCGCTGGACCTCGCGGCGACCGAGCCGACAGCTCTCCTCAACACCGCAGCCAAATCGTTCCTCAACGCTGTCGGCGCCTCGTCGGGCCCGCTCTATGCGACGGCCTTCATGCGTGGTGCGGCTGCCGTCAAGGGCAAGGCGACTTTGGCGGGTGCCGACTTCATCGCCCTGTTCCAGGCGATGGCGCGAGGCATCCAGGATCGCGGCAAGGCCGAGATCGGTGAAAAGACGATGGTCGACGCCTGGCTGCCTGCGGCGCAAGCCGCCGCCGCTGCGCATGCTTCCGGCAAGACCTTATCCGAAAGCCTCGCGGCCGCCCTTGAAGCAGCCGAACAGGGCGCCGAGGCGACCAAGAACATGATCGCCGCGAAGGGCCGCTCATCGCGGCTCGGCGAACGATCGCTCGGGCACATGGACCCCGGCTCCGCGTCGGCGGTTACCATCATCGGCGCGATGCGAAAAAGCTTGGCTTAAGCGCATGGCATCAATGCGACGCGCTTAAGCCCCTGTTTTATACATGTCGTTATCCCAAAACCGCTGCGCACTTTTGGGCGACATGCATTAGCCCAGCTTCGCCGCATCGAGCCTGTCGATCGCCTGGACATTGCCGGCCGACGGTCCCTTTTCGTCGAACTCCGATGCGAGCCAGGCGTCGACGATCGACTTGGCCAGTTCCGGGCCGATGACGCGGGCGCCCATGGTGATGATCTGGGCGTTGTTGGATTTCGCCGCGCGCTCCGCCGAATAGGTGTCATGGGTGAGTGCCGCTCGAATGCCGGGCACCTTGTTGGCCGAGATGGAAACGCCGATGCCGGTGCCGCAAAACAGGATGCCGCGATCGTTCTCGCCGTCGAGGATGGTCTGGGCGAGCTTCTGCGACAGGTCGGCATAGTAGCCCGCCTGGCTGAGGTCGCTGACGGCAAGGCCGGGCTTGGTGGCGAGATGCGCGGCAATAACGTCGAGCAACGGCTTGCCGGCACTGTCGGCTCCAATGGCAATTTTCATTTTTTCTGTCCTTTCCTGTTCGATTGATTCAGATCGCCGCCGAGGCGCGTTGAAGGATGTCGATGTAACCATCCGCCTGCCAGGCGGAGCGGCCGATGAACAGCCCATCGATATTCGGCTGGCCGATCAGTTCGGCGGCATTTTGCGGATTGACGCTGCCGCCATAAAGCACCGGTGGTGTGGACGGCAGAAGATCGCCGGCGATCTTCTTGATCAGCGCCTGCTGCCTGTCGGCATAGTCGGCACTTGCCGGAATGCCCTTGTCGCCGATCGCCCAGACCGGCTCGTAAGCAAACAGGATTGTCGCCGCCTTTGCCTCGCCTTCGAGGAATTGCAACGCGCCTTGCACCTGCAAGGCCAGCACCGCATCGGCCTGGCCGCTGTTGCGTTGCGCCAATGTCTCGCCGACGCAGATGAGCGGCACCAACCCGTGCTTCACCGCCGCTGCGGTCTTGAGGCCGACCGTATTGTCGGTCTCGCCGAAATGCTCGCGCCGTTCGCTATGACCGAGCTCGACGAGGTCGAGCCCACAATCCGTCAGCATCATCGGCGAGATCTCGCCGGTCCAGGCGCCGGCGTCGGCCCAATGCATGTTCTGGGCACCGACCTTGACCCGCGTCGTCGCCAACGCCTTCTTGACCTCGCGGACCGCCGTAAAGGGTGGGATGACGAAGGGCCGGATGCGGTCGTCGAAACCGGGAACGAATCCCGCCAGCGCCTTGGCGAAATCAGTGGCCTCTGCAAGCGTCTTGTTCATTTTCCAGCTTGTGCCGACCCAGTAAACCATGCGTCCTCCTCCTAGAGCCTGTTCCATCCCGCGTAGCGCAGGGCTGTCCGGGGAAAGTTATTCATATATGAAGGCCATCTGATTGGGAGAGGCTCGGTCTTTTGGTCGGCTTGGATTGACCGGTGGCGGCT
>NZ_JAMYLP010000036.1:0-54755 GCF_040318085.1 Mesorhizobium sp. M1322 | reverse complement strand
CGTCCTTGGCGCGGGCTTCCTTGCCGTTGATGCGGTAGAGCGAACCCGCCTCGCGTTCGATGCGGCGCGAAACCTGCAACTCGTCTGCGACATTGAAGGCCGAGGGCGCGCTACGGTCGCTGTTGTCGAGGAAAAGCGTGACTTCGGCGGTGTTGCGGGCAGGACGCGTTCCCGAACCGGAAAAGATGACGTCGTCCATGCCGGACGCACGCATGTTCTTGTACGAGCTTTCGCCCATCACCCAGCGCAGCGCCTCGACAAGATTCGACTTGCCGCAGCCGTTCGGTCCGACGATGCCGGTCAGGCCGCGTTCGATGACGAACTCGCCGGGTTCGACGAAGGACTTGAAACCGAGCAGGCGGAGGCGCGAAAATTTCATTCGCGCCGCCCCATAGCCAAGTTCAGCAAAAGTGTTCCGCGATTTTGCGGCAAGAACCCGCGGCACAACGAAAGGTCGTGCACGCCGAAGCGCAGCCGCTTCGGCGCTGCCGAAACATCAGAGCAGAGGGTCGATAATGGCCGAGATTTCCTCAATCGACAGCGCCCCCTTGTAGGTCTTCCCGTTGATAAAGAAGGTCGGCGTCGAGTCGACCTTGAATTCATCGGCGCCGCGCTTTTGGACCGATCTCACATCGTCCAGAAGTTTCTGGTCCGTCAAGCAGGCCTCGAAGGACTCCTGTGTAAAACCGGCCATCTTGGAGATTTGCAGCAGGGCGTCCTTGGTGTTGGCAACACCTGCCCAGTTCGCCTGCTGCCTGAATAGAACATCCACCATCGGGAAATAATTATCCTTGGAGCAGCGCGCCAGCATGAAACCGGCCTCGGCGCTGGGGTCGAATGGAAATTCACGCAGGATAAGGCGGGCCTTGCCGGTGTCGATATATTTCGTCTTCAGCGCCGGGAGAGTGGTTTCATGGAAATGGGCGCAGTGCGGGCAGGTCATCGAGGCATATTCGACGATGGTGACCTTCGCGTCGTCCTTGCCGAGCTGCATGTCGGGCAGTGCGCCGGGCTTCAGCAAGGCGGCCATGTCCACCGTGCCCTGGGCCTCGGGCGCCTTGGCCGCGGCCGGAGCGGCAGGCTTTGCTGGATCGGCCGGCTTCATCGCATCGGCGGGGGCTGCAGGTTTCACATCCTCCGCCACGGCTTTCTCGCCCGAGTCGCTGCAGGCGGCGAGCAGGGCCATCGCCGGAATGGCGGCCAGCGACGACAGGAGGTTTCTGCGGGACAAAAGACGGGGCATACGAATCACCTGACAATGGTTGGATTTTGCAATGCAAAGGCTAGAAAAGGCGAGAGTTGGCGCGAATTAAGGCATCGCCGTCCCCATTCCAATCGCCAAATCTTGTGTACGCGATCACGAAAGCGCGAGATTATACTTTCTTTTGACCGAGAATGGTGGCGCCGAGCCGCTCCAGCGAAGCGCGCAGCCCGTCATCCTCGATCATTCCGACAGTGCCTGACAACTTCACCTTCTCGGCCACGGTCAGCGGCCGAAAGCTTGGTTTAGGCCGCCCTTTGTCCGCCGTCACCGGCTTTTGCACGATTCTGATCCGGCCGATAGCGTTGAAGCCGAGGAAGGCATTGACCCGCTTGATGATCTCGCCGGTCTCGTGCTGCAGATGGAGGGCGGCCATCCCTTCGCAGGCGATGACCAGCACCGCCGGCTCGAACGGATCATCTTCATGCATGCGGCGCGGCCACTGGATCTTTTCAGGGCGCGAACGGCTGGCAAGCCGCGGCCCGGCAATCTCCTCCCATGACTGGACGAGCCCGATCGACATCCCGGCCCGCTTGCGCAACACCGGATCGAGAATCTGGGTCGCGAGATCACTCACCGGAACGGGATTGCCGAAGGGCCTTTTCCCTGCCATGTGCGTTCTCCAGTCACGACCTTCACCTCGCATCGGTTAGGCCAGTCCTCGATCAATGGCACTGTACGACCAGACCCGCAAGACCGCATCCGGAGACAGCGGCAGAGCCGCGTCTGGAGAAAGCGGCGAGATCGCGTCCCGCCTGCTCGCCTGGTACGACGCGCATCACCGCGACTTGCCGTGGCGTATTGCGCCGCGCGAGCTGGCACGCGGCGTGCGTCCCGATCCCTACCGCGTCTGGCTTTCCGAAGTCATGCTGCAGCAGACCACGGTCGAAGCGGTAAAATCCTATTTCCGGGCCTTTGTCCAGAAGTGGCCTGATGTCGAGGCGTTGGCCGCCTCGCCGACCGAAGATGTCATGAAGGCTTGGGCCGGGCTCGGCTATTATTCCCGCGCGCGCAATCTCAAGGCCTGCGCCGATCTCGTCGCACGGCAAGGCGGCAGGTTTCCGGATACGCAAGCTGGCTTGAGAGAACTGCCCGGCATCGGCGCCTACACGGCGGCAGCAATCGCGGCGATCGCCTTCGACCAGCCCGCCGCGGTCGTCGACGGCAATGTCGAGCGGGTCGTTTCCCGGCTGTTTTCGATCGTCACGCCGCTGAGCGAAGCCAAGGGTGACATACGCGCCCATGTCGAGCGCATGGTTCCAGCGACCAGACCGGGCGATTTCGCCCAGGCGATGATGGATCTCGGCGCGACGATCTGCACGCCGCGCCGGCCGCGTTGCATGCTGTGCCCGCTGCGAGAGGATTGCAGCGCCATTGTTTCAAGCGATCCCGAGCGCTTTCCTGTCCGCCTGCCGAAGGGGGAGAAACCACTGCGGCGCGGGGCTGCCTTCGTTGCCGTACGTGACGATGGCGCCATCCTTTTGCGCAAACGTGCGGATAAGGGCCTGCTCGGCGGCATGACCGAAGTGCCGACGACCAGCTGGACCGCGCGGATCGACGGCGCGACCACAGAGGCGGCAGCGCCCTTCCCCGGCGACTGGCGGCCAGTCGGCCGGATTGGCCATGTCTTCACCCATTTCGCGCTCGAACTCGACGTCTTCAAAACGCTGACCGATGGCCCCACCCCTGCGGGCCATTTCTGGTCGCTGGCCCACGAAATTTCCGGCGAAGCGCTGCCCACCGTCATGAAAAAGGTAATCGAAGCAGCGATACCGGGCGCGACGAAGAAGCAGCGCGCACATTAAATCGCCCACATCGCCCCACATTGAATTGCATTGAACGAGGACGAGAATGACCGAAATCCGCCACATAGTCTTCGACATCGGCAGGGTGCTGATTCACTACGATCCGAACTTGCCCTTCAGCCGATTGATCCCCGATGCCGAAAAGCGGAAATGGTTCTTCGACAATGTCTGCACGCATGACTGGAACATCGAGCAGGACCGCGGCCGGACCTGGGAAGAGGCCGAAGCGCTGCTGATCACCGAACACCCGGACCACGCCGACAACATCCGCAACTTTCGCCGCCTCTGGCACGAGATGGTGCCGCACGCTTATGACGACAGCGTCCAGATCATGGAGACGCTGATCGAGAGCGGCCACGACGTCACCATGCTGACCAATTTCGCCGCCGACACGCTGGCTGAAGCCCGGCAGCGTTTCGACTTTCTCAACCGTCCGCGCGGTGTCACCATTTCGGGCGAGATCGGCATGATCAAGCCGGATCGCGGCATTTACGACCATCACGTCACCGCGTTCGGACTCGAGCCCGCGGCCACGCTGTTCATCGACGACAGCCAGAAGAATGTCGACGGCGCCAAGGCCGCCGGCTGGCAGTCGGTGCTGTTCACCGACGCCAAGACGCTCGAGGCGGACCTCGATCGCCTGGGGATCAGAGTGTGATCACTGCGACGGGCCTGACTGATGACTCGCTTCAACACGGCGTAGTGCAATAGGATCCGTCGTCGGCCCAGGGCAATCGGGTGAGTTCAATAGGTGGCAAAGCGCGCAACGGCTGTATCTGTGTTCGTCCTCTCAAGCTGATGGACAAGACGGCATGTGATGGTGGTGCAGTCGCTGAGACGCGCTCCACGGCGCTGCTTCGGATCGCGTCGTCGGGCGCTACTTGACGTGAGAATCGTAGATGCGGTGGAACTCACCCGTCGCTTTAGCAAGATGCAGCCACTGATCGACGTAGGCCTTGTCCCCTCTTTGGTTGGGACGGCTTGTTGGTCGGGAGCAGAATGTGTATGTTTAGTCCAATTCATACACATTGAGAACCGCCATGAGAACCAACATCGAACTCGACGACAAACTGATCGCGGAGGCCATGGCGGCCTCCGGTCTCAAGACCAAGAAAGCGACGATTGAGGCGGCCCTGCGCACTCTGGTGCGCCGGCACCGGCAGGATATGGCTATCGCCGCCCTTGCTGGCGCCGGTTGGGAGGGCGATCTTGACGCCATGCGGGAAGGCCGTTCGCCCGATCAGCATCGATGATCGTCGTCGACAGTTCTGTGTGGATCGCCCATCTCCGCAATACGGAGAGCGTCTCGGTCAGTAAGCTCAGGCATCTCGATGACACTCAGGAGATTCTGGTCGGAGACTTGATCCTGCTGGAAGTGCTACAAGGCGCGCTCAACGAACCGCATGCCCAACTGATTGAACGAAACCTCCGGCAGTTCGCCATTGTACCGATGCTGAATCCGGCGACGGCAGTCGAAGCTGCCCGAAACTACCGCATGCTCCGGCAGCGGGGCATCACCATCCGCAAGACAATCGATATGATTATCGGCACATTCTGCATCCAGGGCGGACACGCGCTGTTGCATGATGACCGAGACTTCGACCCGATGGTTCGTTACCTCGGTCTCCGACTCGCATGATCATGAGATTCCAACCGGCGAGCGCTGATCTTCCCTCACAGGCGGCATCAAGGTGTAACCCGGCGAAAAGGCAAGCCAAGATGCCTGACGGCCCGTTCATCGATCTACAGCGATACGAAAAACAAACAACCGAAGCGATGCGACGAGCGAAGGAGGAAGACCCGACGACGGCATTGGCGAGCGCGTCACGGCCCCTCAGTCGAGAAAGCGCGATCCTGCTTCCTTCGGGAACAATGTGCAACGAGACCGCCATAGCGGTTATTGTCAGGCCCCTGCCCGCTCCATGCCGAGGCGGGCGATGCGGCGAAGCTCGTCGATCGGGGTCAGGCCGCCGCTGCGCTCATAATGCCAGAAGGTCCAACCGTTGCAGGCATCCAGCCCCTGAACTTCCGCGCCGATCTTGTGGATCGATCCGGCGCTGTCGCCGACCGCCACCGTGCCGTCGGCGCGCACCCGGGCCGCCCAGCGCTTCTTGGCGTCATAGAGCGTGGCACCCGGCAGCATCAGCCCGGTGTCGATGAGGCTGACGAAAGCAACGCGCGGCTCGGCGCGCTTACCGGTAAGCACGGTAAGATCAGCGCCGTCCAGCGGCCGGACTGCGCCGATGCGCTCGTTGGCGGCGTCGATATAGGTCTGCTCGCGCTCGATGCCGACGAAATGGCGGCCGAGGCGCTTGGCCACCGCGCCGGTGGTGCCGGAACCGAAGAAGGGATCGAGCACAATATCGCCGGGCTTCGTCGAGGCCATCATGATGCGGGCGAGCAGCGCCTCGGGCTTCTGTGTCGGATGCAGCTTGTCGCCATTTTCGTTCTTGAGGCGCTCGCTGCCGGTGCAGATCGGAAACAGCCAGTCGGAACGCATCTGGATGTCATCGTTCGACGCCTTCAGCGCTTCGTAGTTGAAGGTGTAGCCCTTACCCTTCTGGTCGCGCGAGGCCCAGATCATCGTCTCATGAGCGTTCTGAAAGCGGCGGCCGCGGAAATTCGGCATCGGATTGGTCTTGCGCCAGACGACATCGTTGAGGATCCAGAACCCCAGATCCTGCATCTTGGCGCCGACCCTGAAAATGTTGTGGTAGGAGCCGATGACCCAGATGGTGCCGTTGGGTTTCAGCACGCGGCGCGCCGCCAGCAGCCAGGCCCGGGTGAAGGCGTCGTAAACCTCAAAGCTCGCGAACTGGTCCCAGTCGTCGTCGACGGCATCGACCTTGGACTGGTCGGGCCGGTGCAGATCGCCGTCGAGCTGCAGATTGTAGGGCGGATCGGCAAAGATCACGTCGATGGATTTTTCCGGCAGTCGGTCGAGCGCGGCGACGCAATCGCCCTTCAGGATCGTATCCAGCCATTCAGATTGCTGGGGAGCATGGGAAAGCTCGTCGAGAAGACGCACGGCAGACATTGTTACACCCAAAGCACGCGTTACTGTTTACTCCCTGTTATGGTTACCGATCAGCGTAAATATTCGGTGAAGGCTGAGGGTTCAGACCGCAGGTAATTTGCGAAGCTCGGCCTGTTGGTGTATGCCGCGCCGCCTGAACCGCCTCAGCCCCTCCCCTCCCGCTTTCCGGATCGCTATGCCCCAGCCAGACCTTGTCATCTTCGATTGCGACGGCGTTCTCGTCGATTCCGAAATCATTGCCGCGCGCATCGAAGCCGAGCTTTTGACGTCGGCCGGTTACGAGATATCGGCTGAGGAGCTTTCCGAAACCTATGCCGGGCTGACCTTCAAGGACATCATGATGCGGGTCGAGGAAAAATCGCGCGTCCCGTTCCAGGCCTCGCTGATCGATCGCGCCGAGGACCTGGTCGACCGCCGGCTGCGCAGCGAGGTGCGCGCCATCGACGGGGTGCACGAGGCGGTCGCCGCGGTGAGCACGCCGCGCTGCATCTGCTCGAATTCGCGCACCGAGCGGATCGAATTCATGTTGGAAAAGGTGCGGCTGCTGCCGTTTTTCACGGGGCACATTTTTTCGTCGCTGGAAACGCCGAGCGGAAAATCCAAGCCGGCGCCCGACGTGTTTCTCTTTGCCGCGGAAAAGCTCAAGGCCGATCCGGCGAACACCTTCGTCATCGAGGATTCCGTGCATGGCGTCACCGGCGCCAGGACAGCCGGCATGCGTGTGATCGGCTTCACCGGAGCCGCGCACAGCTATCCCGGGCATGCCGACGCGTTGACCGAGGCCGGCGCCGAAACGGTCATTCGCCGCTGGGCGGAGCTGAAAAGCGTGATCGCCGCCCTGTCGGAATGGTCGGCGGATGCGTGATGCATGCGCCTCCGGCCCGAGGCGGCTCAAATGCCGCCGCTATTCGGCCGCGGCAATCTTTTTGTCGGTCTTCTTCGCCGGGCCTTCGTCATAGCCGGCGTACGCCTGATAGTCCCGCGCGGTGGGCTCGGGAACGACTACGTTCGAATCGGTGAAGACGAACTGGGTGGCACTCGAGGGATTGGTGACCTGGACCTTATGTTGGTGAAGCTGCGAGTAAAGGACCTCGGTGCCATGCATCACAGCGATACGGATCGGCATCGTGATGGTGCCCGGGCTGAACATCGGTCCCGGAACGACCTTGCCGGCAACGGCGATCTTCATCGTCAGCGAGCCGTTGGCACGGGCGCAGTCGCGGGTCACGTCGGTGATCGAGGCCTGATAGATGATCTTGGCGGAATCCTCCTGCTGATCGCTGCCCGCTTCAAGCGCGGCAGCTTCGGCGTCTTCGGCGGCTTTTTTCTTGGGCTTTTGGCTGCCCTTGGCATAGGTGTTGAAGTAGGCGGTGCCGTCGCGCAGCGTCACTTTCGGACAATAGGCCTGCAATTGGCTGGCGAGAACCTTGGGGTCCGGCGGTGGTGGCGGTGTCGTGTCCGTCTTTCCGAAGCCCAGGATGCCATTGCCGCCTGATTGGCAGCCGGCGACGGTAAGCATAAAGCCAGTGAGCGCCAGACCCGCGACAAAACGACCGTTGAGTGTATGAAACGCCATGAACTGGACTTCCCTCTCGCAAAGCGGGTGACGTATATCAACCGCGCGGCAAAAATGCGACTGATCAAGTGCGGAAATTAACCACTTTGCCGCGGACGAAACCGCCCGGCAGCAATGGAACATGACGATGCAATATGTGAGTACCCGCGGGGAAGCGCCCGTGCTTGGATTTTCCGACGCGGTGCTGGCGGGCTTGGCGCGCGATGGCGGTCTTTATGTGCCTGAAACCTGGCCGCAGTTTTCGGCGGCAGAGATCCGCGCCATGCGCGGCCTCGCCTATCCCGACCTCGCCATCCGCGTGCTGTCGCCGTTTCTCGGCGACGAGATCGCGATGCCGGTTTTCGAACGCCTGGTGCGCGAAGCCTATGCGACCTTCCGTCACGAGGCGGTCTGTCCGCTGGTGCAGACCGGCTCGAACATGTTCGTTCTGGAACTCTTCCATGGCCCGACGCTTGCCTTCAAGGACGTGGCAATGCAGCTTCTCGCCCGGCTGATGGACCATGTGCTTGCCGAACGCGACCAGCGCGCCACGATTGTCGGCGCCACGTCCGGCGACACCGGCGGGGCTGCCATCGATGCCTTCGCCGGGCGCAATCGCACCGACATCTTCGTTCTTTTCCCGCACGGCCGGGTCTCGCCGGTGCAGCAGCGGCAGATGACGACGTCCATCGCCCCCAATGTCCATGCGCTGGCGGTCGAAGGCAATTTCGACGATTGCCAGGGCCTGGTGAAGGACATGTTCAACGATCACGGTTTTCGCGACCGGGTATCGCTGTCCGGCGTCAATTCGATCAACTGGGCCCGCATCATGGCCCAGATCGTCTATTACTTCTCATCGGCGCTGTCGCTCGGCGCGCCCGACCGGCCGGTCTCCTTCACGGTGCCGACCGGCAATTTCGGCGACATCTTCGCCGGCTACGCCGCCAAGAAGATGGGGCTGCCGATCGAGCGGCTGATCATCGCGACCAACGACAACGACATTCTGGCGCGCACGCTGTCGAGCGGCGAGTATCGCACGAAAGGCGTCTTTTCGACCACGTCGCCGTCGATGGACATCCAGGTTTCTTCGAATTTCGAGCGCTTGCTGTTCGAGGCGGCCGGCCGCGACGCCTCGACCGTGCGGCGCTACATGGGCGGCCTCAAGCAGTCCGGCGCCTTCACCATCGAAGCCGGCGAGATCACCAGGATCCGCTCCGAATTCGATGCCGGCCGTTCGACAATGGACGAAGTCGCCGCAACGATCCGCTCAACGCTCGCAGCCAGCGACTATCTGCTTGACCCGCACACGGCCGCGGCCATGCATGTTGCGGCTGCGAAGGCCATCAATTCCGTGCCGATGGTCGTGCTGGGCACTGCCCATCCGGCAAAATTCCCTGCCGCCGTCGAAGCCGCCAGCGGCGTGTCGCCTGCCCTGCCCGCATGGCTAGGCGGGTTGATGACATCAGAGGAAAAATACACGGTACTTCCATCCGACCTGAAAATGGTGGAAGATTATGTTAGCCGCCACACGCGGGCGGCAAGTTAGGGAGTATCAGCTATATGGGTGTTGAGGTAAGCCGTCTGTCGAACGGCCTGACAGTCGCCACCGAAACCCTTCCAAGCCTCGAATCCGTCGCTCTTGGTGCCTGGATCAAATCAGGCGCCCGCAACGAGCGTAACGAAGAGCACGGAATGGCCCACCTGCTTGAACACATGGCGTTCAAGGGAACCAGAAGGCGCAGCGCCTTCGAGATTGCCTCGGAAATCGAGGATGTCGGCGGCGAGATCAATGCCGCCACGAGTGTCGAGACCACCTCCTATTATGCCAGGGTGCTGAGCGACGACGTGCCCCTGGCCGTCGATATCCTCTCCGACATCCTGCAGGACTCCGAGTTCGACCCGCAGGAGCTGGAGCGCGAGCAGCATGTGATCCTGCAGGAGATCGGCGCCGCGCACGATACACCCGACGACGTCGTCTTCGACCACTTCACCGAGACGGCCTTCCGCCACCAGACGATCGGCCGCTCCATCCTTGGCACGCCGGAAACCGTCAAATCCTTCACCTCGAAGCAATTGCACAAATTCATCGAACGGCAATATGGGGCCGAGCGTATGGTTGTCGTTGCCGCCGGCGACATCAAGCACGACAATTTCGTGCGCGAGGTCGAAAAGCACCTCGGCGGTTTCCGCAGCAAGTCCGACAATACGATGCCGCAATATGCGCAATATGTCGGCGGCGATTTCCGCGAGGACCGCGAACTGATGGACGCGCAGATCGTGCTGGGGTTCGAGGGCCGCGCCTATCATGTACGCGACTTCTACGCCTCGCAGGTCCTGTCGATGATCCTTGGCGGCGGCATGTCGTCTCGTCTTTTCCAGGAGGTCCGCGAAAAGCGCGGGCTGTGCTATTCGGTCTATGCCTTCCACTGGGGTTTTTCCGACACCGGCATTTTTGGCGTCCATGCCGCGACCGGGCAGAGCGACATCGCCGAATTGGTGCCGGTGGTCATCAACGAGTTGCAGAAGGTCGGCGAGAACATCCTGCAGGAGGAACTCGACCGGGCACGCGCCCAGTACCGTGCAGGCCTGATCATGTCCGCCGAAAGCCCGGCCAGCCGCGCCTCGCAGATCGCCCGGCAAATGCTTCTGTTCGGCCGGCCGATTGCCAAGGAAGAGCTGATGGAACGGCTGTCGGCGCTGACGGTCGAGCGGCTGACGGACCTGTCGTCACGGCTGTTTTCGACCAAGCCGACGCTGACTGCCGTCGGACCGGTGGGTACGCTCGCTCCCTATGAGGCGGTCCTCGAATCGCTATCGGGCACGCAGACCACGGCCCGAAAGCTCGCCGGCTAAGTCCATCAAAGCGTCATGTTCGCGCTCCCTTTCTTTCGCCGTGACCTGCCGGCACTGAAGGGCGACCGGATCACGCTGCGCGTGCCGCTGACCAACGACTATCGCGAATGGTCGGTGCTGCGCGGGGAAAGCCGCGCCTTCCTGGAGCCGTGGGAGCCGCGGTGGAACCCCGACGAGCTCGACCGCACGGCATGGCGGCATCGCCTCAGCCGCTATCGCGAAGACTATGCGCAGGGAACCGCCATAGCCTTCTTTATCTTCGAGAAAGGCAATGGCAAGCTTGTCGGTGGAATCACCCTCGGCAATATCCGCCACGGCGTCGCGCAAAGCGGCCATATCGGCTACTGGATCGGCGAGCGCTACAGCGGCTGTGGCCTAATGACCGACGCGGTCAAGGTGGTGACGCGCTTCGCCTTCGATACGCTGAGGTTGCACCGGATCGAAGCTGCCTGTATTCCCGACAACGCCCGGTCGATCCGCGTGCTTGAAAAAGCCGGATTCCGGCGCGAAGGACTTCTGCGATCCTATCTCAGGATCAATGGCATCTGGCAGGACCATTACCTCTACGCCCGGATCGAGGACGATCCGCCGGGCGCGGGAACGAAGGACTGATTTTTGACGAATTTCCTGCGAATCGGGTCGTTGTTCGCCTTTGTGCTGACCGCAATCGTCGTGCTCTGCGCGGCGTCCTCGGCCTTCGCCGTCGAACCGATCAAGATCGCCCGCGACGACGTGGCGCTCGACCTTTCGGGGGCCGTCGAAATCTACCGCAACCAAGGCGAGAACTTCCAGGTGTCGACCGCGCCGGGACCGGACGGCATCGTGCGGCGCATCGAGGTCGAGGCCAATGATGCGCGCTCGACCGGCGACTGGGCGGTGTTCGCGCTTGCCAACACCACCGACCAGCAGCTCGACAGGCTGATCGTCGCACCGCATTTTCGGCTGGTGAATTCCGGCATCTTCTGGCCGGATCTCGGCTCGACCCGCATTGCCGCGATCACGCCCAGCGAGGGCTTCGCGCTCGACCGCCAGACCAGCCCCGACGCCGATGTGTTCCGGGTGACGCTGAACCCCGGAACGGTGATCACCTTCATTGCCGAACTTGCCTCGCCCAAACTGCCGCAGGTCTATCTATGGGATCCGGAATCCTACAAGGACTCCGTCAACTCCTACACGCTGTTTCGCGGTATCGTCATCGGCATCGCCGGCCTCCTGGCGCTGTTCCTGACCATCCTTTTCGTCGTCAAGGGGACCTCGATGTTCCCGGCAACCGCAGCACTCGCCTGGGCGGTGCTCGCCTATATCTGCATCGATTTCGGCTTTCTCAACAAGGTCTTGGAAATATCGCCCGGCAACGAGCAGATGTGGCGAGCCGGAACGGAGGTGGCGCTTGCGGCGACCTTCGTGGTGTTCCTGTTCGCCTATCTCAACCTCAACCGATGGCACGGCCATTTCAGCTACGGCGCGCTGGTCTGGATTCTGGGGCTGGTGTTGATCGCAGGCGTTGCAATCGTCGATCCGGCGGTCGCCGCCGGCATCGCCAGGCTGTCCTTCGCCGCCACCGCGCTGACCGGCCTCGGCCTGATCATCTTCCTCGGCATACGCGGCTACGACCGTGCCATCATGCTGGTGCCCAGTTGGGTCATGGTCCTGTTGTGGCTATGCGGGTCGTGGATGGCGATCACCGGCATGCTCGACAACGACATCGCCCAGCCGGCATTGGGCGGCGGGCTGATCCTCATCATCCTGCTGATCGGCTTCACCGTCATGCAGCACGCCTTTGCCGGCGGCGCACTGCATCAGGGCCTGTTCTCCGATCTCGAACGGCAGGCGCTGGCCGTCGCCGGATCGGGCGACACGGTTTGGGACTGGGACGTGATGCGCGACCGCGTCGTCACCAGGCCGGATGTCAGCATCCAGCTTGGCCTTGCGCCCGACAGCCTGGGCGGCGCCGCCCGCAACTGGCTGCCGGTGCTGCATGCCGATGATCGGGACACGTTCCGCACAACGCTCGACGTGGTGCTCGAACACCGGCGCGGCCGTGTGTCGCAGAATTTCCGCCTGCGCGGCGCCGATGGGCACTATCACTGGTTTTCGCTGCGCGCCCGGCCGGTGATCGGATCGGACGGCGAGGTCATCCGCTGCGTCGGCACCATGGTCGACGTGACGGAGCAGAAGAAGTCCGAGGAGAGGTTGCTGCACGATGCCGTGCACGACAATCTGACCGGCCTGCCGAACCGGGAATTGCTGATGAACCGGCTGGAGGCGATCATCTCGATCGCGCGCACGGAAGAGAAGGTGCGTCCGACCGTCTTCGTCATCGACATCGATCGGTTCAAGCAGGTCAATGACGGGCTCGGCATCTCGGCCGGCGATACCATCCTGCTGACCATTGCGCGCCGGCTGCACCGGCTGCTCAAGCCGAAGGATTCGCTGTCGCGTTTTGCCGGCGACCAGTTCGCACTGATGCTGCTTTCCGAACAGGACCCGGCCCGCATCGCAGCAGTTGCCGACGCCATCAAGCATGCGATCAACAATCCGATCACCTTTGCCAAGCGCGAGATCGTGCTGACCGCCTCGATCGGGCTGGTCACTTGGACCTCGGCGCAGAGTTCGGCCGAGGATATGGTCAAGGACGCCGAGCTTGCCATGCACCAGGCCAAGCGTTTCGGCGGCGACAGGATCGAGCCGTTCCGCCCCGCCTTCCGGACCGTTGGCACCGACCGGCTGCAGTTCGAGTCCGACTTGCGCCGCGCCATCGAACGGCGCGAATTCACAGTCGCTTACCAGCCCATCGTGCGGCTCGAAGACGGCAGCGTTGCCGGCTTCGAGGCGCTTTTGCGCTGGGACCATCCGCGCCGCGGCATGATCCCGCCGGGCGATTTCATCCCGGTCGCCGAGAGCTGCGGCCTGATCGTGCAGCTTGGCTTGTTCGCCATGCAACAGGCCGCCGAAGATCTGGCCGGATGGCAAAAGCAGATCGGCGACGCGCCGCTGTCGGTTTCGGTCAACCTGTCCAGCCGCCAGCTCATCCGCCGCGATCTGGTCAGCGACGTCCGCTCGGTGATCGCGCGGGCCAATCTGAAGCCGCGCTGCTTCCGGCTCGAACTCACCGAATCGCTGGTGATGGACAATCCCGAGCAGACAGCCCATGTGCTGAACAAGCTGAAGAAGCTTGGTATCGGCCTGTCGCTGGACGATTTCGGCACCGGCTACTCATCGCTTGCCTATCTGACGCGCTTCCCCTTCGACACGATCAAGATCGACAAGAGCTTCGTCGACGACGCGACACCGAAGCGCGCGGTGCTGCTCAAATCCATGGTCAACATGGCGCATGAACTCGGCCTTTCGGTCGTGGCCGAAGGCATTTCGGATGAAAGCGATGCGCTCGAACTGCGCCAGATGGGCTGCGAATATGTGCAGAGCTTCATGTTCGGCGCGCCGATGCCCGGCGATCAGGTGCTGAAGACGCTGAAGGAACAGTATCCGCTGACCCAGGCTTGATTTTGTGCAAGTCGTTGTCCCAAAACCGCTGCGCACTTTGGGCGACATGCCAGGGGTCTGCTTCCCGGTGCTCGGAGGTTGCGAGTAACCCGTTTTGGTCACGCGGTACCGAAAACTAAATTTGCTATCCGCGGCGCGGCTCCATCAATGTTGGAAAGCCTGAATTAACGTCGGCGATAGAGATAGCTCTCGGAAAGGCCGAGGCGACGGCACGATTGAACGGCGGGTGATGAAGGGAGGACGATGCTTTCGCAGATTGCAGCCGTTGTCTTCACAAAAGCACGCTCCCACGGCTTCAACGTCCAGCGGTCGCCGAGTGCCAAGCGCGTGCGAACCCAGCGGGGTAGGATCTCGACTGCCGCCTTCAGAAATGGCCGCTGAAGCGGTCGAGCCACTCCCGGCAAGGCGGGAACGTCTTCCATGATCTCCAGGAACTCCGAGACGATCGGCGACGGGACGAGTCTTTGCCGCATCACATCGAACAGCGCGTAAAGCTCGGCCTGCGACTTGGGCGCGCCGGCCGCACCATAGAGAAGCGCGACGGGGCGAGCCTCAGCAGACATCGCGTCCCGTTCGAAAAAATGCAGACGATGCACATAGACGTGATACGCCTCCATGAAACCAAACCCGGCCGTCGCTTGCACCCAGTCCAGCAACTCCGGGTCGGTGGCGTGGTATGGCTCACCTTCGCTGGTTCGACCCGAAACGCGCCCATGCATCCTGACCACACCTTCAATCATGGCCTTGGCCTTGGTTCGAGGGCCATAGACCGTAACCAAGGCAGCGAGGCCGGTACGCTGTAATCGTCGGAGGGCGTGCGAGCGGAATGTGCTGTGCTGCCAAATGGCGTCGCGAACCCGCGGCTCTGCCAATTCGAGCAGTACCGCCGTAACCCCGCCGATGAACAGCGCAACAGGGTTCTTGAAAATACGCCAGGACACCGAGTTGGGCGGTAACAGCGCCGGCTCGCCTTCCGGGGTCGAGAAGTCCATCTGCGATCCGAGCCGCTGGCGCATGAACGACTGCGCAAGAGTATCCACACGACGATCAAGCGGGCGAGGCAGGGGAATGATGCCCGAGTTGCCAAACATGGTACGCCTCCCTGGCTAGCCGATGCAGTATGCACGAATGTCCTGGTCTTTCCCCGTTCCAAATGATCAGCCTGGCGCCCTGCGCATGACCCTTCAGAACGCCGGGCCCGGATGGTCATCACGAGCCCGGTCGTGCTGGCGTTATGGAGTAAGATCGAGCGCCGGTACGATTCTATGATAGGGCAGCCCCGCATCGTCGTTTAGACGCTTCACGTCGACATCGGAGGCAGCGTCAAACAGACACATGCAGCGCCCGTCCTCCGGTGCGAAGGTCGAGCGCAGATAGCTGATGTCGGTGCCGTTGGAGGTCATCTCGGCGGCTTTGCTGATCGCCGCCTTCTGCGCATCTCCCAGAGCTTCCATGCTGATGCCCTTGAGATCGCGTTCCACCATGTAAACAGTCATTTCCAGATCTCCTCCTGTGAACAGTGACCACAGGAGTTGAATGCAGCGGCGGGGGAAAGAGAACGACATTTTTTCTATCGATCGATAGCCGACAGTTATCGATGAAAGGATTACAATGCCGTTTCGTGGAACCGCCTCGGGAGGGCTCGCCATGGAGATGTTTCAGGTTCGCTACGTGCTTGCCGCCGCGAAGATGCTGAACTTCACCAAGGCCGCCACCGATTGCAATGTGTCTCAACCGGCGCTCACCAAAGCGGTCAAGACGCTCGAGGATGAGCTTGGCGCGCCGTTGTTCCACCGCGAGGGAAAGCGCATCCTCCTGAGTGAGTTCGGGCGCTCCATTCTGCCGCATCTTCAGCAGATCATGCAGGAGGCCCACGCAACCAGAACGCTTGCCGATAATTTCAGGCTGCTCAACCAGGTGCCGATCCGCCTCGGCGTCATGTCGACCATCGGCCATGTGAAGCTCGCCCGGTTCCTGGCAAAGTTCCAGCGCGACTATCATGGCGTCGAGCTTGAAGTTAGCGAGGCGAGCGTTCAGGAACTGAAAAACAGGCTTGAGCAAGGCGATCTCGATCTGGCCGTTCTCAATCCGCTGGAGGGATTGGGAGCGGCTTTCCGCGTCCATGATCTCTATAGTGAGCGCTACGTCGTCGTATTCGCGCCGGATCACCGGCTTGCGAGCCTCAATGCAATCAAGTTGGTCGATCTCTCTCAAGAACCCTATGTCGATCGTCTGTCCTGCGAAATGCGGGACCTGGTGATGGGTGTGTGCCGGGAAAGAAACGTTAGCCTTTATGCCCGCTTTCGTTCCGAGCGCGAGGATTGGATCCAATCAATGGTGCTGGCGCGGATCGGCTTCGCCTTCATGCCTGAATATTCGGTGACATCGCCTGAACTTCTGCAGCGTCCGCTGATCGAACCCGCGGTGGCACGCACGGTGTCCCTGGCTAGTGTTCCGGGCCGGCCCTATAGCCCGGCGACGGCGGCAATGGTCCGAGCTGCCCAAACGTTCGATTGGCCGGGCTAGGCGTTTATTGCTGAAACTGGAGCTACTGCTGATTTGAGATGCCTTTTTTTCTGCGAAACGACTGCAACTTTCTTGCTTCGTTGGAATCGCGCTCGGCCAAGGAGCGCGGAGAAAGGCTCGCGATGGCCGGATGGAAATTTGAGGGAGGACGATCATGACCTTGCCCAGCTACGCAATGAACCAGGCAAGTTTCCCGGAGATGTACGAGCGGTGGCTCGTCGGCCCTCTCTTCCGTCCATGGGCCGAGATGGCTCTTGACGAGCTGGAGTTGTCTTCGGGCGATCGCGTGCTCGATATCGCTTGCGGAACAGGAGTAGTGGCGCGGGTTGCAAGAGAGCGGTTCGGTGAAGCCGGACATATCGTCGGCGTCGACATCAGCCCGGACATGCTTGCCGTGGCGCGGGCTGTAGAACCAGCCATTGACTGGCGCCAAGGCAATGCCGGCGAGCTGCCTCTGCGTAATGGTGAGACGTTCGATGTGGTCATCTGCCAGCAAGGACTGCAGTTCTTTCCTGACAAACCCACGGCGGCGGCGCAGATGCGTCGCGCGCTGGCGAAGGGTGGTAGGCTGGCAATCGCCACGTGGCGCCCGGACGACGAAATCCCGTTCTTTCGCGAACTGCGCCGCGTCGCAGAGCGCCATCTGGGCGCCATCGCCGATCAACGGTACAGCTTCGGGGAAGCGGCTCCACTTGAGGCGCTGCTGCGAGACGCCGGCTTCCACGAGGTCCGATCAAGGATTATTTCGCGCACCATCCACTTCGGGGAAGGCGCACCTTTCCAGCGCTTGAATACGATGGCGTTGGTCGGGATGAGTTCTTTAGCCAAGGAAATGGGCGATCAGGAACGCAAGCGCGTTGTGGAGGCGATCGTGAGCGAGAGTACGCCCGTGCTGCAACCCTATAGCAATGGATCGGGACTAGCCTTCGAGCTCAGCACCAATCTGGCGACGGCCAAAGGCTAAATGATCTCTCTTCACAAGCAACAAATCGACTACGCAACGGTCGATAAAAATCATCTTGTTGTACATTGCGAATTGTCCTCGCCGCATTGCGGCCATTGTACCGCCATTATCCATGACTAGCTAGAGAAAGCACTGACCGTTCTTCTTGTCTTTTTCGACGTTGACGGCTCAACGTTGGAAATAGATCTGCCCCAAAGTATCTGGGCAGCTAGACAAGGAACGGAGGGGGACCTGGCGTCACTCCAAAGAACATTTGAAATCTTTGCTTGCGGAGGCGTCATCCTTTTGGGCCGACGCCCTTTGTCGAAAAGGATCGCTGGGCTTGGCTTGGCGGCGACAGTGGCGGCCATGCCATGGCCGGTCTATTCGGGGGTCTTGGTCAACGGAGTGACCGAAGCCGCGGTTGCCACTGCTGTTCCGTCCTCCGCTCTGAGTTTCCCCTCGGCCGCACCCGAGTTCGACATCCTCGATCCGGGCACGATATCGACCTCCCGACGCAAGGGAGAAGGCACCCTGGCCGATGCATTGAAGGGCACCGTGTCCATCCTTTCCAAAGGCGCGGAACAGATCGTCATCGGTATGTCGGTGCACGAGTTCGGCGAATACAAGGTGTCGCAGTACATTGCCAGCGAGATTCTGCGTGCCGCCAAGGACACCCAATTTCCTGCCGACACCCTTTTCGCGATCGCCGAGAAGGAATCCTCCTTCGACATCAACAACCGCCCGCCTAAAGGGTCGGCACTTGGTCTTATGCAGTTCCTCGACCAGACATGGCTCGAGGCGGTGAAGAAGTACGGTTCAGAGTTCGGCCTGGGCGACGAAGCGGAACTGATCCGGATCCGCCTCGAGGGCAAGCGCGAACACCATTTCGTCGACGACAAGGCCGATGAAGAACGCATCCTTGAATTCAGGCGCGATCCCTATCTGTCGGCAGCACTTGCGGCCAAGAACCTTCTCGCGGCGAAGGAACGCATCGAAGCCCGTCTTGAGAAGGCGATGGACGAAAGGGATCTTTACCTCCCCCATTTTCTTGGCACCAACGGCGCAGCACAGCTCCTGTCGAACGCCGACGAGACGCCCAATGCCACGGCCAGCAGAATCTTCCCCAAGGCGGCGCGGTTCAATAACGCGATGTTCAGGGCCAAGGGAAAACAGCTCACCGTCGGCCAGTTTCACCAGCGCATGCGCTCTTTCTTAGAAGCCCGCATCGGCAAATACAGCGATGTCGAAACCCGCGTTAAAGAGGCTGACCTGTCCTGGACAGCCGGTATCGAGAATCTCGTCTACGATTTGGGCAAACGGCTGGCGATGGCAATGCAGCGGTAACCAGCCAGGTATCGGGTTTTCACCACTAAAGCGCGTCGCGTTTGATCGGCCTCACGCGACGCGCTTTAGGTTGTTGTTCTATGCATGTCGCTATCGCAAAACCGCTGCACACTTTTGCGCGACATGCACTAGGCGTGACCGGCAGCCAGGCTGAGATGGGCGAGGTCGATACCGATCGAGGCGAGAATCCGGTCGTATTTGCGCTCGATGTCGGTATCGAACAGAAGCTCCGCATTTGCCGGGCAGGTCAGCCAACCGTTCTCGGCGATTTCGCTTTCCAGCTGACCGGCGCCCCAGCCCGAATAGCCGAGTGCCATCAGCGCGTGCCGGGGTCCACGGCCCGATGAAATGGCGCGCAATATGTCAACGGTCGCGGTCAGACAAATGTCGTCGGAGACGGCCAGCGACGATTCCACCCGGTAGTCGCCCGAATGCAGGACGAAGCCGCGGCTGCGGTCCACCGGTCCGCCGTTGCGCACGACGAAGTCGCGGGCCTGCGCGGGCAGGCGGATCGCCTCCTGTTCGTTCATGATGCCGAGCTGCACGAGCAGATCCGGAAACAGCATCTGCTGCGTCTGGTTGATGACCAGGCCCATCGCGCCTTCGTCGCTGTGCGCACAAATGTAGATGACGGAGCGCGTAAAGCGGTCGTCCTTCATGCCGGGCATGGCAATCAGGAACTGGTCGTCGAGAAAGCCGCGTCCCGCAGCCATCTTCTTGTGGCGCAACAAGTCCATCGGGAGAGCGTAACGCGTTTCTGGAGCGCCGAAAAGATGCGCCGCGCGCGATTTGATCGCAGATGTTTATCTAAGGTCACGCAAAGCTGTGCCCGAGGTCACGCAAAGCTGTGCCGAGGTCACGCAAATATGATAACGGCGACGCCATGAAGCCATTGCGCAGCCATGAACGGACGCTCAAATCACCGCCATGCAAAGCTTGAAAGTCCTGCTGCTCAGCGCCGCTGTTGGATGTGGAACCGGCCTCCCTGCCGCAGCCTCCTCGTCGACCTGGTACAATAGCGAAGGCGGCAAAGTGCGGCTTGTGACCAGCGGCAAGCCCGACGAAGCCGGGCGCATCCATGGCGTCCTTGATATTGCGCTCAAGTCTGGCTGGAAAACCTACTGGCGCGATCCGGGCGACGCGGGCGTGCCGCCGCAAATCGATATCTCGGCCAGCACCAACATTGCCAACGCGACGTTTTCGTTTCCGCCGCCCCAGCGCCACGACGACGGCTACGGCAAATGGGCCGGCTATGACCATCCGGTTTCGCTGCCGGTGACATTCACGCTGTCGGCGCCGAACGAGCCGGCCGTCATCGATGCCGACGTCTTTCTCGGCATTTGCGAGACGATCTGCATCCCGGTGCAGACGAAGCTGATCATCGATCCGAGCTCCGATCCGGACAATGTCGAAGACGCCGCGTTGGTGAAGGCGGCTCTTGCAACCCTGCCTGCTCCCGCAAGACCCGATTTTGGCATCAAGATCCTGCCGGGCGACCGCGAGACACTGATTGTCGAGGCGAGCTTTCCGGGCAATCCCGAAGCCGCGGATTTCTTCGTCGCCGGTGAGCGGGATTACATGTTCGGCGTGCCGGCCCGCAGCGAAAAGGAAGGCAAGCTGGTGTTTACCGTGCCGATCCTCGACAGGCCGACGACGACGCCGACGGATGGCGGACTTTACTACACGCTGACAACTGCGGCCGGCGCGGTCGAAGGCCTGCTGCCGTTCCCTTGATCCCGAGCAAAAGGATGTTCAAGTCGAACATCCTTTTGCTCCAAGCTTGCCGACGGTTGCGGGGAACGGCTGAGTTCGCTATCGCAAGGACACTCCCTTCCATTTGTCAAACGAGGACCACGATGATGATTGCAGTTGGCGACAAGCTGCCCCAAGCGACCTTCAGAACGATGACTGCCGACGGCGCAAAAGCGATCACGACGGCCGAGATCTTCTCGGGAAAGAAGGTGGTGCTGTTCGCCGTTCCCGGCGCTTTCACCCCGACCTGCTCCAACAATCATCTGCCCGGCTATCTGGATAATTACGACGCTATCCTGGCGCGCGGCGTTGACACCATCGCCGTGGTCGCCGTCAACGATGTTCACGTCATGGGCGCCTGGGCCCGCTTCAGCGGCGGTGAAGGCAAGCTGCTTTATCTTGCCGACGGCAATGGCGATTTCGCCAAGTCGATCGGTCTCGACGCCGACCTTTCCGGCGGTGGCATGGGGCTGCGCTCGAAGCGGTTTTCGATGATCGTCGACGACGGCAAGGTCGCCGCGCTCAATGTCGAGACAAAGCCTGGCGTCGATGAATCCGGTGCAGCTCACATTCTCGGACAGCTTTCCGTTTTGGCGACAGCATAGGCCAAGGTTTGCACGGTCCTTTTGGCCGACGATCACGCCTGTTTCGACAGCCGCGCGTCCAATTGGGCGTGCAAGAACGATCTTCTGAGCCGCATGATCCCAACAAAAACCGGTTCCGGTTTTCGGGCTCGTGCGCTAGCTGTTCGGAGTTGCCTGCCTTTGGGAGACCTCAACGATGTTTGACCACTTCTGGCGCGCTGTGGCGATCGGCATCGGCGCCACGGCGCTTATGGACCTCTGGGCGATTTTCCTGAACACGGTGTTTGCTCAGCCGCGGCCGAACTGGGGATTGGTCGGCCGCTGGGTCTGGCACCTCAAGGACGGCAAGGTATTCCACGACGATATCGGCGAGGCAGTACCCTACGCGCATGAATCGGCGCTCGGCTGGGCCTTCCACTATTTTGTCGGCATCGTCTACGGCATCATTCTGGCTGTTTTGGCGGGAGCGGCGTGGCTGGCCGCGCCGACCTTCCTGCCGGCCTTCATCCTCGGCATCGTCACAGTGGGCGCCGGCTGGTTCCTGCTGGCGCCCGGCATGGGTGCCGGCTGGGCCGCCTCCAAGCGCCCCAACCCCATGCAGATCCGCGCCCTCAATCTCGTCTCACATACGGTGTTCGCGCTCGGGCTTTTCGGCACGGCGCTGCTGATCCGCTGAATACAGCGGACCAGACTGGTTAGTAGCTCTGGGTCGAGCGGTGCACTTTCTTGGCTGCCGGCTGCCTGGCTTGGGCGTTTTCTTTGGCGGAAACGGGCGCGGGCCTAGCCGCCTTATTCTTGAACGGCGCCATGCCGAGCCGCGCCAGCTCGTCGGCACGCTCATTCTCCGGATGGCCGGCATGGCCTTTGACCCAGTGCCAGATCACCTGATGACGGTTGCGCGCCTCGTCGAGTGCCTGCCACAGTTCGGCATTCTTCACCGGTTGTCTGGCGGCGGTCTTCCAGCCGTTGCGCTTCCAGCCGTCGATCCAGCTGAAAATGCCGTCCTTGACGTAGTTGCTGTCGGTATAAAGATCGACGGCACAGGGTTCCTTCAGCGCATTGAGCGCCGAGATGGCGGCCAAAAGTTCCATGCGGTTGTTGGTGGTAGCAGCCTCGCCGCCCGACAGTTCTTTCGTGACGCCGTTGAAGCGCAGGACCGCCCCCCAACCGCCAGGCCCCGGATTGCCCGAACAGGCACCATCGGTGAAGATTTCAACGCGCTTGGTCATGTCAGTCCATATTCGGAAGGAGATTTGATCGCCCGGTGGAAACGCATCCGCCTGATATATTCGGTCGGATCGCGTTTCACGACCAGCCCGCCGTTGGCAACGGTCAGCCAGTCGTAAAGCCGGGTCAGCATGAAGCGCAGTGCCGAGCCGCGCGCCAGCATCGGCAGCGCAGCTTTCTCCTCGCCGCTCAAGGGCCGCACGCTTTGATAGCCAGCAAGCAGCGCGGTGCCCTTGGTCAGGTTGAAGGAAAAATCCTTCTCGAAGCACCAGGCATTGAGGCAGGTAGCGACATCATAGGCGTAGAGATCATTGCAGGCGAAATAGAAGTCGATCAGCCCAGACAGTTTCTCGCCGAGGAAGAAGACATTGTCGGGGAAAAGATCGGCGTGGATGATGCCCTCCGGCAGGTCTTTGGGCCAGTTTCGCTCGAAATCGACGAAGTCGGCATCGACCTCGGCCGCCAGTCCCGGCTCGACCTCGTCGGCGCGAATGCGAGCGGCGCTCCACAGCTTGCGCCAGCCATCGATGGCAAGGGCATTCGGACGGCTCATGGGAAAATCGGCGCCGGCGAGATGCAGCGCCGCCAGCGCCTTGCCGACCTCACCGCAATGCGCTGATGTCGGCCGCCGCAGCGAAAGGCCTTCGAGGAAGGTGATGATGACTGCCGGCCGCCCCGCAAGCGTTCCGATGACGTCGCCATCATGCGCCGTCACCGGAAGCGGGCAGGAAATGCCCTTCCTGGCAAGGTGACCCATGAGGCCGAGGAAGAACGGCAGGTCGGCCTTGTCGACGCGCTTTTCGTAGAGCGTCAGGATGTAGGAGCCGCTGGTCGTGTGCAGCAGGAAATTCGAGTTCTCGGTGCCTTCAGCGATGCCCTTGTAGGATAGGAGATCGCCGACCGGATAGGCCTTCAGGAACGCGCCGAGCTCGCCTTCATTGACGTCGGTGTAGACTGCCATGGGCTCTTCACGCGGCTCCGTTGACGAAGGCCATGTCGGCCGCCGTCAGTTCGACGTCGCGCAGGACCCGCATCACCGGAAAATCCTCCGTTTCCGTCGCCGTCACCGCCAGCTCGATCGTCACGTTGAAGCGCTGCCGAAATGCATCGATGATCTCGTCGACGATGATTTCCGGCGCCGACGCGCCTGCCGACAGACCAAGCGTCGAGATGCCGGCGATATCTGTCCATGGAATTTCGGAGGCTCGCTGGACGAGAAGCGACATCGAGGCGCCGGCGCGCTCGGCCACTTCGACAAGACGCCGCGAATTGGAGGAGTTGGGGGCGCCGACGATCAGGAAGAGATCGGAGCCCGCGGCGGTCTCCTTGACCGCTTCCTGGCGATTGGTGGTGGCGTAGCAGATCGATTCCGCTGCCGCCGCATGCAAATCGGGAAAACGATCCTTAAGCACCCGAATGATACCGGCGGTGTCCTCGACCGACAGCGTCGTCTGGGTGACGAACCCAAGCGCCTGCGGGTCGGCGGGCACCAAATTCGCCGCGTCGGCTTCGGTCTCGATCAAGGTGACGGCGCCGTCCGGCAACTGCCCCATCGTGCCGATCACTTCCGGGTGGCCGGCATGGCCGATCAGAAGCACATGGCGGCCGAGCCGCTGATGGCGCATCGCCTGCTTGTGGACCTTCGACACCAGTGGGCAGGTGGCGTCGAGATAGAAGAGATTGCGCGCCTGGGCGTCAGCCGGCACCGACTTCGGCACGCCATGCGCCGAAAAGACGACCGGGCTCTGGCGATGCTCCGCCGGTATCTCGGAGAGCTCCTCGATGAACACCGCACCGAGGCTTTGCAGCCCCTCGACGACGTAGCGATTGTGTACGATCTCATGGCGGACATAGACCGGTGCGCCGTATTTCTTCAGCGCCAGCACTACAATCTGGATGGCGCGGTCGACGCCGGCGCAGAAACCCCGCGGCTGGCAGAGCCTTATTGTCAGCGGTGGCTTTGTGGTGGTGTGAAGCATGATTCCCGGCCGGTTGGTCGTAGCGTGAACTCAAGTCTTGAACTCAAGGCGCGAAATGAGGTGCGCACCCCTGCCCTGTCAAGGGCGCTGGTGGCGATCATTCCTCTTTCACCGGGTGGCGAAGCATGAAGATAAGGACGCCGGCAAGGGCAGCTGCAAGGCCGTACCAGGTTACGGCATATTGCAAATGGCTGTTCGGCAGGTCGATGACGGTCACGCCGCCGACCGGCAGCCCACCCGGGTTCGGCGTGGCGTCGGCGTCGATGAAGAATGGCACCAGACCCGCGCCGGCCGGCAGACCGGCGCTGGCCGCCATGGCATCGCGATCCTTCCAGTAGAAGATGTTCTTCTGCGGATCATTGTCGGGAAGCATCATCGAGGGCTTTGCCGGCAGCGGATTGCGGGCGAGCCCCGTCACCGTCGCACCCTGGCTTTGCGGGCGCTTGGCCGCGTCCTTGAGATCGTACGGTACGAAGCCGCGATTGATCAGCACGAAGCGGCCGTCCTCCAGATGCAAGGGCGTGAAGACATCGAAACCGGACTGGCCTTGCCAGGTCGCGAAGAAATGTCGCTCGCCTTGATGCAGGAACGTGCCGGTTGCCGTCACGGGCGTGTAATCCACATCGCCGGTGGCGGCGAACCGCTTTTCGACCTCGGCCAACGGCACAGGCGCCGAGTGCGTGCGCTCGTCGATAGTCTGAATAAGACCCTCTTTCCAGTATAGGCGCTGCACCTGCCAGGTGCCGAGCGCCAGCAAGAAGAAGAACAGCACGAGGCCTAGGCCAAGCAGCAATGCCATCTTCGGCCTAGAACGGTCTGCGACTGAATCGGATGTCGTGCTCATTCGCCGAGGTCCAGCCTGCCCTCTGCCGCCTCGTTGCGGTATTGCAGCGTCAGGAGCACACCCTTGATCAGCCTGAGCGCGCCCAGGCAAAGCACCAGCGTCAGCGGTATCCACAGCAGGAAATGCAGCCAGATCGGCGGATTCAGCGTCACCTCCATCCACAGCGCCAGCCCGACGACGATGAATCCGATGATCAGAATGACGAACACCGCCGGCCCGTCGCCGGCATCGGCGTAGGAATAGTCGAGGCCGCAATTGGCGCAGCGTTTGCCGACGGTGAGGAAGCCAGAAAACAGCCGTCCCTCGCCACAGCGCGGGCAGCGGCCGTGCAGGCCGGCCGAAATCGGATCGATTGGTGGCCAGATCGCCTTATCGTCGCTCATTGCGATACCTTAGTGCCCTTCACCCCAAAAGATAAGGCGGCCACGTCGCCGCAGCCGCCTCATCGATTTCCTCAAGAAGATTTCAGTGACCTTCGATGACCGCACCGCTCGAGGCCCAGACATAGATCGACGCAAACAGGAACAGCCACACCACGTCGACGAAGTGCCAATACCAGGCGGCCGCCTCGAAGCCGAAATGCTGCTTGGGCGTGAAATCGCCCTTCATCGCGCGGACCAGACAGACCAATAGGAAGATGGTGCCGATGATGACGTGGAACCCATGGAAGCCGGTCGCCATGAAGAAGGTGGCGCCGTAGATCGAATCCCTGAAGCCGAACGGCGCGTGCATGTACTCGTAAGCCTGCACCATGGTGAACAGCATGCCGAGACCGACGGTCAGAACCAGGCCGTTGATCAGCCCCTTGCGGTCGCCATGAATGAGCGCGTGGTGCGCCCAGGTCACCGTAGTGCCCGACAAAAGCAGGATGACTGTGTTGTAGAGCGGCAGGTGGAAGGGGTCGAGAACCTCGAGGCCCTTCGGCGGCCAGACACCGCCGGTGAAGGCGGCGCGGGCGTATTGCTGTGCCTCGCCGGGAAACAGGCTGGCGTCGAAGAAAGCCCAGAACCAGGCGACGAAGAACATCACCTCGGAAGCGATGAACATGATCATGCCGTAGCGCAGATGCAGCGACACGACACGCGTGTGGTGGCCTTCATGCCCTTCCTTGATGGTGTCGGACCACCAGGCGTACATGGTGTAGATGACGATCAAGAGGCCGATGTAGAACAGCCATGGATTGGCGATATTGAAGCCGAAAATCGGGAAATCGCCGCCCTTGAGATACTGCATATAACAGACGCCGCCGATCGCGGTGACCAGCGCGCCGACTGAGCCTAGGAACGGCCACGGGCTCGGGTCGACGAGATGGTAGTCATGTTGTGGTTTTGCGTGCGCGTCTGCCATATCAACCCCCGAGGCTTCGTTCGGTATGTGAAACTTTGTTGCTTGTGCCTTCGGCCGGCGCCGACGACGCGACTGGTTTGTTCTTCTCGTTCTTCTCGACCGGGAACATCGTGTAGGACAGGGTAATCGTCTTCAAGTCCTTCAGCTCCGGCGCATTGACGATGTCGGGATCTACATAGAACACGACCGGCATGTCCAGCGTCTCGCCAGGCTTCAGCGTCGTGTCGGTGAAGCAGAAGCACTCGACCTTGTTGAAATAAGATCCCGCCAGTTCCGGCTGCACGTTGAAGGTCGCGCGGGCGGTGGTGGCGCGGACGAATTTGTTGGTCGCGCTATAATGCGCCTGCGCCGTCTCGCCTATCTTGATGGTGATCGAGCGGGCGACAGGCTCGAACTGCCAGGGCACGCCGGCAGTGTTGGCATCGAAACGGATGGTAATGTCGCGGTCGAGCACGCGGTCGGCATATTGCTGCGTCGCGCGTTTCACGGTGCCGCCGTAACCGGTCGCCTGGCAGAACATCGCGTAGAGCGGCACCGCGGCGTAAGCCATGCCGATCATGCCGCCGAAAAAGGCGATGCAGACGCCGGCGACGATGCGGTTGGTGTTCTTCTTTTGAGGATTGGTCCCTGTTTGGCGATTCATCTTGAGCCTCACATCGTTCCGGTGAGGTTGTGACCGAACTTCACGACGGTCGCGATATAGAAGATGACGACAAGCACCGCCAACGCCAGGCCGATGGCTACCGAGCGGTTGCGCCGGGCCTTCTGTTGGCGCTCGGTCAGCGTGACGAGTTCAAGCTTCTTGTCGGCCATGGTCATGCTCCCGCCATGGCCAGCACCCGCCCGACGACGCAGTCGGCAAGGTAGACGGCGAAGATGGCGAAGAGGTAGAGCAGCGAGTAGCCGAACAATGCCTTGGCCGGCTTCATCACATGGTCGTCGTCGGCCATCTGCAGCACCTTCCACGCATACCAGACGAAGCCGGCGCCAAGCAGCACTGCAAGGAGGCCATAGGCGGGCGTGGTGAAACCGAGCAGCCATGGCAGCACGCCAACCGGCGCGAGGATCAGCGCGTAGGCAAAGATCTGGCGTCGGGTCGAAGCCTGGCCGGCGACATTCGGCATCATCGGGATGCCGGCCCTGGCATAGTCCTCGGACTTGAAGAGGGCGAGCGCCCAGAAGTGCGGCGGCGTCCAAAGGAAGATGATCAGGAACAGGACGACGCTTTCCAGGCTGACCGTTCCGGTCACTGCGGCCCAGCCGATCACCGGCGGAATGGCGCCGGCTGCACCGCCGATGACAATGTTCTGCGGCGTCCAGCGCTTCAGCCACATCGTGTAGACGACCGCATAGAAGAAGATGGTGAAGGCCAGCAGCGTCGCCGACAGCCAGTTGACCAGCACGCCGAGCGTCATCACCGACAGCACAGACAGCACCAGGCCGAAACTCAGCGCCTCGCCGGGCCGGATGCGGCCGGCCGGCACCGGACGACCGGCGGTCCTGGTCATCACCGCATCGATATCGGCGTCATACCACATATTGAGCGCGCCGGACGCGCCAGCACCAATGGCGATAGCCAGGATAGCGATCACCGCCAGAAGGGGATTGATGGTCACAGGTGCCGCGACCAGGCCGACAAAGGCGGTGAACACCACCAGCGACATGACTCGCGGCTTCAACAGGGCGAAGAAATCGCCCGCCGTCGCTTCCGACATGCGAAAGCCCGGTTCGTCAGTCAATGTGTCGTCGACAAGGGCCATGCGTACTTTAAGTCCATCATTCCGTTGGCCAAAACCGCCGGGCGGACCGGCGGTTCGGTATTCGCCCAGCAGCCGCCTATTTGATCTTCGGCAGCTGTTCCCACTGGTGGAAGGGCGGCGGCGAAGGCAGCTGCCATTCAAGCGTCGTCGCACCCTCGCCCCATGGATTGGCACCGGCCACCCGCTTCTTCTGGAAAGCCTCGAACACGCCATAGAGGAAGATGACCACGCCGACGGCGGAAATATACGAGCCGTAGGACGAAACCATGTTCCA
Organism: Mesorhizobium sp. M1322; assembly: GCF_040318085.1. Lineage (NCBI taxonomy): Bacteria > Pseudomonadati > Pseudomonadota > Alphaproteobacteria > Hyphomicrobiales > Phyllobacteriaceae > Mesorhizobium > Mesorhizobium sp. M1322. Next base: position 26,157 of record NZ_JAMYLP010000036.1, on the reverse strand, counting down.
GCCGGCAAACGCATCCGGATAGTCGATGTAGCGGCGCGGCATGCCGGAGAGGCCGAGGAAATGCTGCGGGAAGAAGACGAGGTTGACGCCGACGAAGGTGACCCAGAAATGGGTGTTGGCGATGACAGGCGAATACATGTAGCCGGTCATCTTCGGGAACCAGTAGTACCAGCCGGCGAAGATGGCAAAGACCGCGCCCAGCGACAGCACATAGTGGAAATGCGCGACCACGTAATAGGTGTCGTGCAGCGGGCGGTCGAGACCGGCATTGGCAAGCTGGACGCCGGTAACGCCGCCGACGGTGAACAGGAAGATGAAGCCGATCGCCCACAGCATCGGGGTCTTGAGCGAAATCGACCCGCCCCACATGGTGGCGATCCACGAGAATATCTTCACGCCCGTCGGCACCGCGATAACCATGGTGGCGAAGACGAAATAGCGTTGCGTGTCGAGCGACAGGCCGGTCGTGTACATGTGGTGCGCCCAGACGATGAAGCCGACCGCACCGATCGCGACCATGGCATAGGCCATGCCGAGATAGCCGAAGATGGGCTTCTTCGAGAAGGTCGAGACGATGTGGCTGACGATGCCGAAGCCCGGCAGGATCAGGATGTAGACTTCCGGATGCCCGAAGAACCAGAACAGGTGCTGGAACAGGATCGGGTCGCCGCCGCCGTCCGGCGCGAAGAAGGTGGTGCCGAAGTTGCGATCGGTCAAAAGCATGGTGATGCCGCCGGCCAGAACCGGAAGCGACAACAGCAGCAGGAAAGCGGTAATCAGCACCGACCAGGCGAACAGGGGCATCTTGTGCAGCGTCATGCCGGGTGCGCGCATGTTGAAGATGGTGGTGATGAAATTGATCGCGCCGAGGATCGATGAAGCGCCGGCGATGTGCAGCGACAGGATCGCAAGATCCATCGCCGGTCCCGGCTGGCCCGATGTCGATAGCGGCGGATAGATCGTCCAGCCGCCGCCGACCCCGTAGGCGCCAGGCGCGCTCGGCACGAAAGCCGAGATGATCAGCAGGATGAAAGCCGGTGGCAGCAACCAGAACGATACGTTGTTCATGCGCGGGAAAGCCATATCGGGTGCGCCGATCATGATCGGCACCATCCAGTTGGCGAAGCCGCCGATCAGCGCCGGCATGACCATGAAGAAGATCATGATCAGCGCATGCGCGGTGGTGAAGGCGTTGTACATGCTCTTGCCGCCGTCGAGCGCAGCGTCAGCGTTCAAGCCGTAGACCATCTGCGCCAGGCCGGTGAAAATCTGGATCCCCGGCTCCTGCAGTTCCATGCGCATGACGACCGAAAGGGCACCGCCGACGCAGCCCGCCATGATCGCGAAGATCAGATAGAGCGTACCGATATCCTTGTGGTTGGTCGAATACACCCACCGGACCCAGCCATGATACGGCTTATGGTCGTGGTCGTGAGCTGCAGCGTCTGCCATGTTCGGCTCCGTTCCCTGATCTTTTCTGGTCGCGGCATCAGTTGCCGGCGGCCGCTACCTTGTCTTTGCTGTCGACCTCGGCCATCAGCGCCTTGTTGGCGCCGGGTAGGTCGGTGCCGGCTGTCGCCAGCCAGGTCTTGTACTGGGCGTCGGAGACGACGCGGATCGCGATCGGCATGAAGGCGTGGTCCTTGCCGCAGAGCTCCGAACACTGGCCGTAATAGAGGCCTTCCTTTTCCGCCTTGAACCAGACCTCGTTGATGCGGCCCGGAACCGCGTCGGTCTTGATGCCAAAGGACGGCATGGCAAAGGCGTGGATCACGTCCGCGGCCGTCACCAGCACCCGGGTCATGGTGTTGACCGGCACAACCATCTCGTTGTCGACGGCGAGCAGGCGCGGATAAACGCCGCGGTCCTCCTTGCCGGCCGCCGCGCGGTCAGAATCCGCAAGGATCGCGGAGTTGAAGGAAAGTGTGTTTTCGGTCTGGTATTCGTAGTCCCAGTTCCACTGGTTGCCGGTCGCTTTGATGGTCAGCTTGGCTTCTTCCGGCGGTGTGTATTGCGCGGTCAGGAGCTGGAACGAAGGGATGGCGAGACAGAGCAGGATGACGACCGGCCCAACCGTCCAGATCACCTCGATCAGCGTGTTATGGCTGGTGCGCGATGGGATCGAGTTGACGCTGGCACGGAATTTCAAGATGCAATAGGCGATAAGGGCGAGCACGAAGAGGGTGATCGGCACGATGAACCACAGCGTGTAGTGCTCGAACCAGGCGATCTGCCGCATCATGTCGGTGGCGGCGGGCTGGAAGGTCATTTCCCACGGCGCAGGCTGGGCCGCATGGGCGGATGCACCGGTGAACAGTGTGGCGGCCCAAGCGCTTGCTAGGAAGTTGGCGCCTGCTAGGAATTTTCTCATTGCCGTCATTATCTCCCAGTTCCTCGCGATCGGACCGCAAGAATATCGAACAACGCCGGGACGGGAATCCCGGATAGTCCCGAGGCTGGTTCAAACCATACTCTATTTGCCTCTGCAAGAAAGGAGCGGAGGAAACCGTGCGGCATTTTTGCGCGCAAGCGCGGCTGCGCATTTTGGCGGCGGCCGCGGCGGTGGCGGATCGCGGAAGCCCGAGCGGCGGAGTGTCCTGGCAAAATGCGCCGACCGGTCGCAATTCGGGCGAATTTGGCACGGAAAAGCGCACAATTGCCTTGGTCGAGGCAGTCCGGCAGTGGTCTCATCCTTTACTTGCCCTTGGCGCGGCTTAAAGTGCCGTGATTCGCAATGGAGCCGTCATGAACTCTTGGCTTTGGAGACTTGGGCTTTCGAGACTTGGCCTTTCGAGATTTGGGCTTTCGAGAACCTTGGCGAAGGTCATCCTTCTCGCTGCCGTATGTAGCGTCTGCTTGCTTGGCGTCGGCTTGTTTGGCGTCAGCCAGGCCAATGCCGCGCAGCCAAGCGGCAAGGTACGGTCGACGCATGGCGCGTGGTCGATCATCTGTGACACGCCGGCCGGCGCCACATCGGAACAATGCGTGATGATGCAGAATGTCGTCGCCGAGGACCGTCCCGAGATGGGGCTTTCCGTCGTCGTGCTGCGCACCGCCGACAACAAGGCCGAAATCCTGCGCGTGCTGGCGCCGCTCGGCGTGCTGTTGCCCAACGGGCTCGGCCTCAATGTCGACGGCAAGGACATCGGCCGGGCCTATTTCGTGCGCTGCTTCCAGGACGGCTGCTATGCCGAGGTCATTCTCGAAAAGCCACTGCTCGACACGCTGAAGACCGGAACGTCAGCCACCTTCATCGTCTTCCAGACGCCGGAGGAAGGCATCGGCATTCCGGTCGAGCTCAAGGGTTTCGCCGACGGTTTCGCCGCCCTGCCTTGAGTCGAGAGATTAAGCCTTTCAAAATTTTCTGGAAGACTCACTCCAGAGATGTGCGAGAAATTTGAGATCTTCCGCCCATTCAGAAACTGCTTTGGCAAAAGGCCGATTGCCTGCGTTTCTGTCGATGAGCGTCGTCAGAAACGCACGGATTTTTCGAAACCGCTTATCGCTGCGGGCCTTGCCCCATTCTCGTACGTAAGCCTTGCTTTGCACCGGGGGAAGAGACCGCGATTCAACAGCATATTTGATGATAAGCTGGCGCCGCTCTTGTGGAAGACCTTGGTTACCAACGCAATAACCGAGGGACTTCAACATACCCTTTTCCGGAAGCGGATCATCATACGCATTACCTGCTGGCAAAGTTTCCGCTCGTTTTGCCCACTCGTCTTCAATCTGAACAATCCTCCGAATTGCTTCCTCGGAGCCGCCGGCCGCTTTGGGAATGGCGTTGCCCCACATTGAACTTAGATCACCATCGCTTTTGCGCGACAGAAGAACAGGTACATCTAACATTGATATCCTCCTTGGCTTTTTATAGGCTCCAATTTAGCACAAAGCCGTATCTTCTCAAAGCGAAAGCCCAAACCAATTTCAATTCAAGGTCTTGAAATCATTTAACTTTCTACGCTCTTTTCCAATAAGTAAATATTTAAGACGGAGGACATTTGCGTTTTCTATTTGCAGCAATCCGATGTCCCAACCCGTTGCCCTGCGCCTAGAATTACGCCCTGGATTGCCCTATCTATGGGATGCTAAACGGAAGCAAAGATGCTTCTGAGGACCACGACAACATGAACAGCCTGATCGGCCAATTCGACATTTCAGACGATCGCATCAAGCAGATTGTCGCCGAGACCATCAACGGCGCCGACGACGGCGAGTTGTTCCTCGAATACAGCGAGAGCGAAGCGCTGATGTTCGACAATGGCCGGCTGAAGACCGCCAATTTCAACACCGACCAGGGTTTTGGGCTACGCGCCGTCGCCGGCGAAGCGAGTGGCTACGCGCATTCCAGCGATCTTTCGGAAGCATCGCTGCTGCGCGCCGCCGACGCCGTCTCGACGGTGAAGGGCGGCTATTCGGGCACGCTTGCCGCGGCTCCCGCCCGCACCAACCGCCATCTCTATGGCGACGAGAACCCGATCCCCTCGCCCTCCTTCGAGGCCAAGGCCAAGCTCCTTCAGGAAATCGATGCGTGGCTGCGGGCCGAGGATCCGCGCGTGCGACAGGTGACGGCGTCGCTCGCCGCCTCCTGGCAGCATGTCGAGATCGTGCGCGCCGACGGTCAGGTGGTGCGCGACATCCGCCCGCTGGTCAGGATCAACGTGTCGGTGGTGGTCGGCAATGGCGACCGCCAGGAGAGCGGCTCCTACGGCATGGGCGGGCGCAAGGCGTTTGGCGAATTCCTGGTCGAGGAGAGCTGGAAGCATGCGGCCAAGGAGGCGCTGCGGCAAGCGCTGGTCAACCTCGAGGCCATTCCGGCTCCTGCCGGCACCTTCGACATCGTCCTGTCCAGCGGCTGGCCGGGCGTCATGCTGCACGAGGCCGTCGGCCACGGGCTGGAAGGCGACTTCAACCGCAAGAAGACATCGGCCTTCGCTGGGCTGATGGGCCAGCAGGTGGCCGCGAAAGGTGTGACCGTCGTCGATGACGGCACCATGGCCGAACGGCGCGGCTCGCTGACCGTCGATGACGAAGGCACACCTTCTGCCCGCAACGTGCTGATCGAAGACGGCAAGCTTGTCGGCTATATGCAGGATCGCCAGAACGCCCGGCTGATGGGCATGAACGCCACCGGTAACGGACGGCGCGAAGGCTACGCGCATCAGCCGATGCCGCGCATGACCAACACCTACATGACCTCAGGCGACATGGAGCCGGACGAAATCATCGCCTCGGTCAAGAACGGCATCTATGCCGTCTCCTTCGGCGGCGGCCAGGTCGACATCACCTCGGGCAAGTTCGTGTTCGGCTGCACCGAGGCCTACATGATCGAGAACGGCAAGGTGACGCAGCCGATCAAGGGCGCCATGCTGATCGGCAATGGGCCTGACGCCATGCACCGCGTTTCGATGATCGGCAACGACATGAAGCTCGATACCGGCATCGGCATGTGCGGCAAGGCCGGCCAGGGCGTGCCGGTCGGCGTTGGCCAGCCACATCTCAGGATGAACCAGATGACGGTCGGCGGCACGCGGGTTTGAGCGAGCCGACGCCGAATTATCGCCGCCCCAGAACAACCAGTCCTCGCCGCCCACTGGCTCGTCATCGCGTCAAGTAGGCGTAGCTTGCGCCTTGAATTTGGCGCGACTTCCGGTTATCTTACGTTTGTCTTACACCTAAGGACGTACCGAGATGGCTGCTTCGGAAAAGCTCATAACCACGGTCTCGACCAAGGGACAGGTCATTTTGCCCAGCGCGATCCGGAAACGGAGGGAATGGGATGCCGGCACACGCCTTCTGGTCGAGGATACTCCAGAGGGCGTGCTGCTGAAACCTGCGCCGGTCTTCGCCGAGACGCGGCCAGAGGACGTGTTTGGATCCCTGCCCCATAGAGGCAAGCCGAAGACGTTGGAAGAAATGGACGCGGGTGTGCTCGCCGAAGCGCGACGGCGCCATGCTCGCGATTGATACCAACCTGATCGTCCGCTACCTGACAGGCGATCACCCGACGCAGTCTTCCCGCGCCCGGGCGCTGATCGATAGCCAGCCGGTCTTTGTCGCCGTTACGGTGATCTTGGAGGTCGAGTGGGTGTTGCGCAGTACCTATGGTTTTGCGCCGCTTGAAATCGCCCGTACGCTACGGGCGTTTAGCGGGCTTCCGACAGTGGAGATAGAGGACGGAGCGGTCGTGTCGTCCGCGCTCGACCTCTCTGAAAGAGGGTTGGATTTCGCTGATGCGCTGCACCTGGGCAAGTCCGCTCACTGCGCTGGCTTCGCGACTTTTGACCGCAAGTTCGTTAAGACCGCAAAGGCGGCCGGATATGACGGCGTGAGAGAAGCCTAGCCTAGCGGGCCCCGTCTAACCACCCATGCCGTCCGGTGAGGCACGAAGGTGTCAGGCATAGATGCCGGAGCGGACTCCCTCCAGATAGGCAAACACTTTGTCGGTCTTACCCTCGCGAACGAGATCGTAGGCGGTCTTTCCCGCCCAGCCGGGAATCGGCTGATGCTTGAACCAGATCGCCGCGCGTTGTCCGTTGCCGGCCAGTTCGCCCGCCATCGACAGAATGCGAACGACGGGACTGAGTGCAGCGTCGACCTTGCGTGCGCCGGCGTTGGCGGCAAGTGTGCTACGTGTGACACCGATCAGGCTGGCCAGTTCGGTCAGGTTGACGCCGAGCAGTTCGGCAACCCGCCTCGCCGAGAGGCTCTGTGACCGCGCCGGGACTTCGAAGTCTCCGGTGTTCATGATGACTTTCTGACGCTTCGGACTCTCTTCACTCGCGTATAGTTCAAGCTCAACTGCTATCCGGAACAGATAGGCTTGAGCGCATGGCCTCCGGGAGCGAGCGGCTACGTCTTGCTGACAGATCTGCGCGAGGTCGCATAGAGGATCAGGAAGCCGACAACACCGCCGATCGCTTGCCTGATCCAGGCACTCAGGTAGTCGACAGCCCCGTCCTGGCTGAACACATATAGCGCAGCGCCGACAAATGTCATGACCGCGATGCCAAGTGCATAGGATGGCAACAGTCCGATGCGGGTGACCTTTCTCAAAAGCCAGCCGATCAGCGCACCGGTGACCGCCATGAACAAAGCGGCGCCCAAAATCTCAGCCACAACCCCTGATGAAAACATTATTCTTTCCCTCTACCCTAGCGTGCATTATGCTCGTTTCAGTCGGGAAACGCAACATGCAAAAACAAGAATTTAGAGCGTGTCTCGCAAGCCGTTCAACGCGACGCGCATTAGCGCCTTCACCTCGGCTTCTCCAGCAGCGCCACAGCCTCGACGTGCGGCGACCACAAGAACTGGTCGATCGGCGTCACGCTTTTCAGCGCATAGCCGCCGTCGATGAGGGTGCGCAGGTCGCGCGCCAGCGTCACCGGATTGCAGGACACCGCGGCGACGAGCGGCACATCGGAACGGGCGATCTGCTTCGACTGGTCCTCGGCGCCGGCGCGGGGCGGATCGAAGACAACGCCGTCGAAGGCATTCAGCTCCTTGAAAGTGAGCGGCCGCCGGAACAGGTCGCGGCGTTCGCTGGTGACCCGCTTCAGACCGCTGGCGAAACGGAACGCCCGGTCGAGCGCCGAAAGCGCTGCCGCATCGCCCTCCACCGCATGGACTTCCGACTTCGCGGCGAGGCGCAGCGCAAAGCTGCCGCAGCCGGCGAAGAGATCGGCGACCTTTTTGGCGCGCGCGAGGTGCCGGCCGACAATCTCCGCCATCGCCTGCTCGGCGGCCTCGGTGGCCTGCAGGAATGCGCCCGGCGGCACTGCGACAGCGACGCCGCCGAACGTGACAACCGGCTTTCTGGGTTCGATGATGATCTCGCCATCGATCGAAAGCCTGGCCAATCCCTGAGCGATGACAAAGTTGGAGGCGACGCGCCGCTGGTTCTCGCCGAGCTTGCCGGACTCGTGAACCGCGACATCGAGGCCGGAACCGGTCGCTGTGACCGTCATGCGGAACGATTTCGTCGTTGCGCAAACCAATTCGGCGAGTGCTATCAGACCGTCGAGCTTTGCGACGATCTCGGGCAACGAGATCGGGCATTCCTCAATGGGAATGACTTCGGACGACAGCGCCCGAACGAATCCGAGCAGCATGCCGGCCTCGCTCCGCCGGGCGGTGAACACGACGCGCCGGCGCGTCTGCGGCGCGCACGGCACCAGCTCGTCAATGTCGCAAGTGACGCCCTTGCTGTTGAGCGCATGCGCAACCTTGTCGCGCTTCCACCGATGATAAGCTTCGACCTCGAGATGCTGGATGGCGCAGCCGCCGCATTCGGTGAAATGCCGGCAGGCGGGATCGATACGAAGCGGCGACGCTTCCAGCACAGCCATCAGCGTGGCACGGTCTTTTTCGCGCGCGGCGGTGACGGTTTCACCGGGCAGCGTGAACGGAATGAAAAGCTCGCCGGTTTCGGTCCCGGCGACGCCGTCGCCCTGGGAGCCCAGCCTTGTGATCGTGAAGCGCGCGTTCATCGGCCTCCGATCCCCTTATTCTCGACCCTGGCGTCCTTGATCCCGGCGAGCAGGAACTCGCGGTTGCCGTCGCCGCCTTCGATCGGCGACAGATGCAGTCCCAGCGAGCGCCAGCCCGAGACGCTGTCGAGCCAATCCTGCAGCAGGCCGGCAACCCGCGCCGCATCGTATGGGTCTTTCAGCAAGCCGCCCTTGCCGATTGCCTCGCGGCCCGCCTCGAATTGCGGCTTGACCAGAAATATTGCCCTGGCGCCGCTGCTGGCAATGGCGAGCGCCGGCGGCAGCGCCAGTTTGAGCGAGATGAAGCTGACATCGGAGACGATGAAATCCGGAATGCGATCGGCAAGATCGGTGATTGAGAGATCGCGGGCGTTCAATCCCTCGATCACGGTCACGCGCGGGTCACCACCGATATCCGGATGCATCTGGCCATGCCCGACATCGATCGCCGTGACATGTTCCGCGCCGCGTTCGAGCAAGACCTGAGTGAAGCCTCCGGTCGAGGCGCCGACGTCGAGCGCTTCGCTGCCGGCTGGATCGAGACCGAAATGATCGAGCCCGGCGATCAGCTTCAGCGCAGCGCGCGACACGTAACCCTGCGCCGGATCATCGATGGCGATGAGGCAATCAACCAAGACGGTCTGGCCGGGCTTGCGAGCTATGACGCCATCGACCGTCACCGTACCGCGCTCAATCGCGTCGCGGGCGCGAGAGCGGCTCGGGAACAGGCCGCGCGCGACGAGCAGTTCGTCGAGCCGCTGGCGCGTGCTGGCTGGCAAAGGGGAGTTCATCGGCCTTCATGGCGAAAGCCTGTCACGAAGGCAAGGATATTGGCGACGACAACGAACATCTTCGGAAAGCGGCGAGCGCATCAGGCAGCCCCACAATCTGTTGAATATCGCACCAGGTCCGGCACAATGTTGGGAGCGATATGCCGTTTGCTGCCAGAATGTGAGGAGGACGGATGCTGACCGGAAGCTGCCATTGTGGCGCGGCCCACTGGACGTTGGAGGGCGATCCCGGCTCGATCACAGCCTGCAATTGCACGCTTTGCCGCCGCTATGGCGCGTTATGGGCTTACGATTATGTTGACGAACGCATCCGCATTGCGGGACCGACGAGTGCTTATACGCGCGCCGGAAAGGAAGCCCCATCACTCGAGATTCTGTTCTGTCCGACATGTGCCTGTGTTCTGGCCTGGCGTGGTTTGCGCTCCAGAGCCGGTCGCACTCGGATCGCAGTCAATGTGAGGCTTGCGCCGCTTGACGCCGTCGCCGACCTCCCAATCGACCATTTCGATGGCCTCCATAAATTCGAGGACCTGCCGCGCGATGGTCGCTGCGTGCGTGATATGTGGTTCTAGTGGACTCAGTACCGTGCGGAAGAGCGGAAGATGACCCCTTGGCGGTGGTTCGTTCGCGACCGGCCGAATTCACGCCCATGACCCTGAGCGGTCCCTGACCGCCACTGGCACAAACGTCGCCAAAGGTATGCTTAGTGGCTATTTCATCCTCCCTGAGAGACACGATTGTGCCGCAAAGTGCTGTGGCCGCTCATCGCTATGAGGCAGAGTTCAATGGCTAAGCTGCCAACCCCAATACGCGCTGCCAGCGCGGATGCCCGTGCAGCGGGGTGAAGTCAGAATCCTGCTTCACCCACGCCTTGGTTTCGTGGTTGGCATCAGGTAGCAGGCGTTCCAGCAGATCGAGCGCACGATCAAGTTCGCCTAAAATGCAGTAGAAGCAGGCGACGTTGTATTGGGTCAGGATATCGTCTGGATCGATGGCCAGAGCACGTGCGGACCATTCCTTCGCACGCTCGATTTCTCCAAGGAAGGCGAGGGCAGATGCGCCAAGATAGGCTGGCCGGGGGTTCTCAGGATACTTTGCCAATTCGCGCTCGGCGCGTTCGACGCCTTTGCGGGCTGCATCCCTTTCGTCTTCCTGCCGCCCTAGAGAATGATAAACCTGCATAAGCAGGAGAACTGACTGGTAGTCATCAGGCTTGATCTCGGCGGCCCGTTCGTAATGGTGGGCAGCCCGCTTGAACTCGCCTTGCGCATAGCAGGCGCGCGCGTAGAAATAGTGCGCTTCGAACAGATTGGGATCACTTGCGATAGCCTGTTCGAACTCATTTTCGGCCTCCTGATATTTTTGGCTAACCGAGAAAGCGAGACCACGCGACGCGTGTGCTTCGGCCAGCCCACTTTCGATATCGAGCGCCTTGCCGCTGTTGGCGAGAATGCTCTCGAGGGAGACCTTCTCGTCGTAATAGAGGAATAGAAAGGAGTCGCAGTCAGCGATGCCCGCATAGGCGCGCGCATAAAGCGGATCGAGCTCGATTGCCTTGCCGAACATCCGCTTCGCCAGCACATAGTAGGTCTTGGACGTCCGGTGGAAAAACTCTCTTCCCCTTAGATAGTACGTATAAGCCTCGACGTTATCAGTGGGAGCCGCCTTGATCGCCTTTTTTTCGGCCGGCAGCAGCTTGACCTTGAGCTGATCGACAATGGTGTGAGTGATCTCGTCCTGGATAGCGAAGATGTCTGTGAGTTCACGGTCATACCGATCGGCCCACACGTGGCCACCATCCGCCCCGTCGATAAGCTGTCCCGTGATGCGGACGCGCTGACCGGCCTTGCGTACACTCCCCTCGAGCACGAATTTGACGCCGAGTTCCCGCGCAACTTGCTGCACCTTCACCGGCTTGCCCTTGTAGGTGAATACCGTGTTGCGGGCGAGGACGTGCAGGCCAGAGATTTTCGACAGGTCGGTGATGATGTCTTCGGTAATTCCGTCGGAGAAATACTCCTGCTCGGGGTCGCCGCTCATATTTGTGAACGGCAAGACGGCGATTGAAGGTTTTTCCTTCACGCGCATTTCAGGCGCTGCTGTCACCGCGCTATCCTCGAAGCGAAAAGGCGCGGCGAGTGCGACATGGTAGACTCTGACGGGCCGGTCGATGTTCTTGAGTTCATGTTCCCCCGTGTCCTCGAAGTCGAGGTCAAGATTCTTGCCGAGATGATCGCGAACCGTGCCCGAGATTGCGACGCCGCCGGGCCGAGCAATAGTTTCAATTCGCGCCGCCACGTTGACGCCGTCGCCATAGATGTCGTTGTCATCGAAGATAATGTCGCCAAGATTGATGCCGATGCGAAATTCGATGCGGCGCTCCTCTTGCACGTCGGCGTTGCGCTCGCGCATCCTGCGCTGGATATCAGTCGCGCAGGCGACCGCGTTCACCACGCTCTGGAACTCCACCAGCATGCCGTCGCCGGTGAGTTTCACGATCCGGCCCTGGTGCTCGGCGATCTTGCTATCGACCAGCTCTCTCCGATGCGTCTTGAGCGCCGAAAGCGTACCGCCCTCGTCGAGACCCATGAGCCGGCTGTAACCAACCACATCGGCAGCAAGTATTGCGCTAAGTCTCCGTTCCATGCGCGACGGGCCTGTTTTTATGACGAGTCAGGGTAGCAGGTTCTCATAGCAGCGACATCACACTAAATCAGGTCCTCCTAATATCGGTAGGAGAAGGCATTGACCGGACGAGGCATGTCACGGAGGTGATAGCGGAAACGATGAAAGCCCTTGCATCAAAGGTGTCATCGCGGCCTCATGATGCACCGTAGGCGAAAGCCAAGATGACAACACAAACAGTCAGTTATGACCGCCTGTCGACAAGCTGATGCAAGCCGTTGAGATTTTGATTCAGGCGCTTTGCGCGCTGGCGGTGTGTCCCAGCGCCACGAAGACGGTGCGCACGATGCCGGCGGCATCCAGCCCGGCGTCGGCATACATCTTTTCGGGCTTGGCGTGATCTGTGAATGCGTCCGGCAACACGAGCGGGCGTACCTTTAGGCCGTTTTCCAGCAGCCCTTCATGGGCCAGGAATTGCAGCACGTGGCTGGCGAAGCCGCCGACCGCGCCCTCTTCCACCGTTACCAGGACCTCGTGCGAGCGCGCCAGCCGCCGGATCAGATCCTCGTCGAGCGGCTTGGCGAAACGAGCATCGGCGACCGTGGTGGAAAGCCCTGCGGCGCCGAGTTCCTCGGCCGCAGCCAGGCAATCCTGCAGCCGCGTGCCGAAGGAAAGCAGCGCAACCTTGGTGCCCTCCCTGACGATACGGCCCTTGCCGATTTCGAGAACCGAGCCACGCTCCGGCAGGTCGACGCCGACACCGTTGCCGCGCGGGTAGCGGAACGCGATGGGGCCTTCATCATAGCTTGCCGCCGTGCGCACCATGTGGCGCAGTTCCGCCTCGTCCGCCGCGGCCATGACGACGAAACCGGGCAGCGTCGCCAAAAAAGTCGTATCGAAGGCGCCGCAATGGGTCGCCCCGTCGGCACCGACGAAGCCGGCGCGATCGATCGGAAAGCGCACCGGCAGTTTTTGGATCGCGACGTCATGAACGACCTGGTCGTAGGCGCGCTGCAGGAAGGTCGAATAGATCGCAGCGAAAGGTTTGAAGCCTTCCGTGGCAAGGCCGGCGGCGAAGGTCACCGCGTGTTGCTCGGCGATGCCGACATCGAAGGTCCTCGACGGGAACGCCTCGCCGAAGAGGTCGAGGCCGGTACCGTTCGGCATGGCGGCGGTGATGGCGACGATGCGATCGTCTTCCCGGCCTTCCTGGATCAGGCTTTCGGCAAAGACCTTCGTGTAGCTCGGCGCGTTGGCCGGCGCCTTGGCTTGCGCGCCGGTAATGACGTCGAATTTGTTGACGCCGTGATATTTGTCGGCGGCCGCCTCTGCCGGTCCATAGCCCTTGCCCTTCTGGGTCACGACGTGGATCAGCACCGGGCCGTCGGCATTGTCGCGGACGTTCTTCAGCACCGGGATCAGGTGCTCGAGATTGTGACCGTCGATCGGGCCGATGTGGTAGAAACCCATTTCCTCGAACAGCGTGCCGCCGGTGACGTAGCCGCGCGCATGCTCGACCGCCCGCTTGATGGCGCGATCGGCGCGCTCGCCGAGATAGGAGGTCAGCTTCTTGCCGAAATCGCGCAAGCCCAGATAGGCCTTGCCCGAGGCAAGGCGGGCCAGATAGGCGCTCATTGCGCCGGTCGGCGGAGCGATCGACATGTCGTTGTCGTTGAGGATGACGATCAGACGGGCATCGAGCGCGCCAGCATTGTTCATCGCCTCATAGGCCATGCCGGCCGACATGGCCCCATCGCCGATAACGGCAATGACATTGTTGCGGCCATTTGAGAGATCGCGTGCCATTGCCATGCCGAGGCCGGCGGAAATGGACGTCGAGGAGTGGGCGGCGCCGAACGGATCGTATTCGCTCTCGGCGCGCTGGGTGAAGCCGGACAGGCCGCCCTCTTGCCGCAGCGTGCGGATTCGGTCGCGGCGGCCGGTCAGGATCTTGTGCGGATAGGCCTGGTGACCAACATCCCAGATCAGCCGGTCGTCTGGCGTGTTGAAGACATAGTGCAATGCCACCGTCAGTTCGACCACGCCAAGACCAGCACCGAGATGTCCGCCGGTGTGGGACACGGCGTCGATCAACTCGGTGCGAAGCTCCGATGCCAACTGCGGCAGATCACGTTCGTCAAGCGTCCTGAGGTCGGCCGGGATGCGGACCTTGTCGAGAAGGGGCGTATGGAGCTTTGCGTTCACTGGTCGTAGGGCCCGCTTTTTATTCACGTGCGAAATAGGCCGCTGGCCGGCGAATGTAAATGCGTGTGAGTGACGCGGGCCAGATTCAAAGTGTTAAGGTTTCCTTTGCGTGTCCAAAACCACGCGCGGCGCTCTAATTGTCCGGCAGAGGAATGAACTCTTCTTCGTCCCCAGGAACGATATCGAAGCGGCCTGTCTTCCACTCTTCTTTGGCCTGTTCGATGCGTTCCTTCGACGATGACACGAAATTCCACCAGATGTAGCGCTTGGAGCCGAGTGAGGCGCCGCCGAACAGCATGAAATGCGCTCCACCCTGCGACGACACGACGATCTCGTCGCCAGGCCGGAACACCAGCAGCCGCTCTGCCGGAAAGCGGTCACCGGATATCGAAACCTCGCCTTCCAACGTATAGATGGCGCGCTCCTCGGCATCGGCAGGGATTTTCACGCTGGCGCCGGGCGCCAGGCTGAGGTCTGCATAGAGCGTGTCGGAAGCGGTCATGACGGGAGATCGCAGCCCGGAAAATGCGCCGATGACGACGCGCCCACTGACGCCTTCGGCGTCGATCTCTGGCAGACGCATTGCCGCCGTATTCTCGAAGACTGGGGCGACCTCCTCCTTATCGTCGGGCAGCGCCAGCCATGTCTGCAGGCCGGAAACCGACATCGGCGCGCCGCGCAGCTCCTGTGGCGTACGCTCGGAATGGACGATACCGCGGCCGGCGGTCATCAAATTCACGTCGCCGGGCTGGATTACCATTTCGGTGCCGAGCGAATCGCGATGCCTGATCTTGCCGTCGAACAGGTAAGTCACCGTCGACAGGCCGATGTGCGGATGCGGACGGACATCGAGCGCCTGGCCGACCCGCAAAATCGCCGGGCCCATGCGATCGAAGAAGATGAAGGGACCGACCATCCGACGCCTGGCGGTCGGCAAGGCACGGCGAACCTGAAAACCGCCAATGTCCTTAGCGTTCGGAATAACCATCAGTTCGATCTGGTCGCTGGCGAAGGCATCACCGGGCAGAGGGTCGTTTCCGGGGAAGAAGCTCATGCGGTCTTTCTCAGGCGAAGCGGAGTGCAGATTTGGCTTTCGCCTTGACCGCCACCTCTTCGCGATTGCGCGGATGCTGTGTCGTCTCGAGGCTGTCTAGCAATTCGCGCGCCGACGCGGCTATGGCCTCGACGGCGTGGTCGAACGCATGCTGGTTCTGTTTCGACGGCCGCGTCGTTCCGCTCAGCTTGCGGACAAACTGGAGTGCGGCATCGCGGACCTCGTCATTGGTTGCCGGCGGATCGAAATTGAACAGGGTCTTGATGTTTCTGCACATCGTTCGCAATCTCCTCTCGTCCTGGAGCCGTTTTCAAACGGGACGGATTTTATCCGCAATCATGATCATGTCCAAAAGCCGCAAGGCGAAATTGTCGTTCGAGACCGCGACTTACTCCGCGTCCAGCGGCTCTGTACCCACCGGCTTGCCGTCGCGCGAAAGTCTGATCTTCTCGACCTTGTCCTCGGCCGCTTTGAGCAGCCGATCGCAATGCACCTTCAGCGCCTCGCCGCGCTCATAGATGCGGATCGACTGGTCGAGCGGCACGTCGCCGCGCTCCAGATCATCGACGATTTTCTCCAGCGCGTCGAGCGCCTGCTCGAAGCTCATTGCCTTGACGTCTTCGTTGGTCTCACCAGCCATCGTCTATCCTTTCATCAGTCGCCCGACATGGGCGGCGACTGAAAATGCCAATCCCTGCAGATCGTAGCCGCCCTCGAGCAGGCTGACGAGCCGGTTGTCGCTGTGGCGACCGGCGCGCTGCATCAGCTGGCCGGTTGCCCAGTCGAAATCGTCCTCGGTCAAGTTGATCTCGGCCAGCGGATCGCGGTGGTGCGCGTCGAAGCCGGCGGAAATTATGATGAGGTCGGGCACGAAATTGTCGAGCGCCGGCAAGATACGCGACAGGAAAGCGTCTCGGAAAACCTCGCTGCCGGTCTGCGGCGCCAGCGGCGCGTTTACGATGTTGCCGGCGCCCGTTTCGCTCACGGCTCCAGTTCCGGGATAAAGCGGCATCTGGTGCGTCGAGCAATAGAGCACCGACGGATCGTCCCAGAAAATATCCTGCGTGCCATTGCCGTGATGCACGTCCCAGTCGACGATGGCGACGCGCTCCGCCTGGTGCTGCCTTTGCGCGTAGCGCGCCGCGATCGCCGCGGTGTTGAACAGGCAGAAGCCCATGGACGTCGTCTTTTCGGCGTGGTGGCCGGGCGGCCGGGCGGCGACAAAGACATTGGCGACGTTGCCCCGAAAGACATCGTCGACAGCGGCGTTGGCAGCGCCGATCGCCGTCACGGCCGCCTGCCAGCTTTTCGGGCTGGCGGTGGTGTCGGCGTCGACGCGCGCGATACCGGTGTCCGGTATCGTGGCGCGGACCCGTTCGACGAATTCCTGCGGATGTGCGTAGAGAATGGTAGCCTCGTCGCCTTCGGGCGCCTCGGCACGATCAAGGCCCGCAAAGGCTTCGTCGTCGAGCACCCGTTCGATGGCGCGCAGGCGGTCCGGCCGCTCCGGATGACCGGGCGGCGTTATGTGCTCGAGAAAGATCGGGTGGGTATAAAGCCTTGTAACCATGCCCCCGATATAGGCGTGCCCGGCGGCATTGACCATGTTTTTGGCACGGCCAAAGGCAGACGTTCAACAGGGTTTGGATGTTGGGCGCTGGTTGGGTCCGGCGCGAGCCGCCGACCGAGGCTCGACCAGCCGCCAGGTCGGGCACCTGGCCTTCGATGGTCTTGAACAAACTCAGGCCAGCGATTTGTCAATCTCAGCCGGTGCTTGCGGACTGCCAATCCTGCGGCCTTGCTTGAGCAATCCCTCGAGAAGCACGTTGAAGGCTTTCACCGCCTTTTTCGACGTCGCTTCGGGATCCTCCGAATTTGCGATCCACTGCGCAGCATGTAGCGAGGCGCCGCTGACCAACCTTGCTGCGGCTTCGGGATCAACGGCAACGATGGTTCCCTCGTCCCTCAGCTTTTGAAGGTTCTCGCTCATCGAGCGGATGCACTCATTCTGGCTCGGCCATTGCGAAGGATCGCCGAGCACCGCCGGTCCATCGCGAAGGACAATGCGCTGGATCTCCGGCTCCAGCGCCATCTCGATATAAGCGGTGCATTCGTCGACAAAGCCCTGCCAGAGTGTGTCCGCCCTAGCCGAAACGATCTTCAGCCGGGCGAACATTTCCGCGTCGATCTCGGCGATGACCGCCTGGAGAAGGCCCTTCTTGTCGCCGAAGTGATGATAGAGCGCGCCGCGCGTCAGCCCGGCCGATGCGGTGAAGTCGTCCATCGACGCCTCGGCATAGCCGACACTGCCAAAGGCATGGCGCGCCGCCGCGACCAGTTTGGCGCGGGTCTCCGCGATCATCTCCTTGCGCGGTTTGTGCCCCATTCGCTCGTCCCTTCACATACGTCTCGTATATTAATTGACATACGCGTCGTATGTCATTCTGATTTGCATACGCCACGTATATAAGTGGCTCGGCCTCAAAAATCCAGGAGTGTTCTCATGCCCAATCCCTATCGCGAAATCTTCAAGGCAAGGGGAGCCAAGGGCTTCGCCGCAGCCGGCTTCGTCGCCCGGATGCCGATGGCCATGGCTCCGATCGGGATCGTCGCGATGCTGTCGCAGACGCACGGCGAGTACTGGCTGGCCGGCGCCGTCTCCGCGACATATGCGCTGGCCAACGCTTTTGTCGCGCCGCAGATATCGCGGCTGGTGGACCGCCTCGGCCAAGCGCGGATTGTGGTGCCCACCACCGTCATTTCCGTGCTCGCTTTCGTGGTGCTGATTGCGGCGGCCAATCAGGACTGGTCAATATGGACACTGTTTGTGTCAGCGCTGCTGGCCGCCGCAATGCCCAGCATCCCCGCAATGGTGCGCGCGCGCTGGACAGAGCTCTTCCGGGATCGCCCCGAGATGAACACCGCGTTCGCCTTCGAGTCGGCGGCCGACGAGCTGGTCTACATCGCCGGGGCATCGCTATCGGTGGGCCTGAGCGTCGCCCTTTTCCCGGAAGCGGGAATGTTGGCGAGCACGTTGTTCCTCGCCTTCGGCTCGACAGCCTTCATCCTGCAGGGCTCGACCGAGCCGCGAGTGCGACCGGTCGACCAGGGCTCGCACGGCTCGGCAATCCGCCTGCGGCCGGTCCAAATCATCACCTTGGCCCTGATCTTCATTGGCGCGACCTTCGCAACCACCGAGGTGAGCACCGTGGCGATCACCAAAGAGCTCGGCCAGCCGGGCGCCGCCAGCCTCGTCATCGGCGTCTACGCCCGCGGATCGTTCGTCGGCGGCATCATCACCGGCGCCCTGAACCTGAAAACACCGCTGCAAATTCAGCTTGCCATCGCCATCGCCATCATCGCCCTCACCACGCTGCCGCTGCTCGTCGCCGACACGGTGCCTCTTCTGGCGCTGGCCGTCTTCGTTAGCGGCGTGGCGATCTCGCCGACCTTCATCACGGCATTCGGCCTGATCGAGCGGCGCGTGCCGGAGGCGATGCTGACCGAGGGCGTCACCTGGGTCATGACCGGCATAGGCATCGGCATGGCGCTCGGCTCCTTCGCCGCCGGATGGGTGGTGGACGCCTTCGGCGCACAGAGCGGGTTCCTGGTGTCAGTGGCGGCGGGCGCAATCGCACTGGTTATCGTGCTCGCCGGCCAGCGCAGCCTTGCCACGGCGGATTGCGACACCTCCGCATGCGACGCAGCCGCGGTTCCTGCTGAATAGTCTCCATGCGTCCGGTCCCGAGCGGGGCCGGACGTCCTCTTTTCGAAGGCGTAGACGACCGCCCGCCTCTGGTGCGACGCCCTGAAGGCCGACACGGCACAGCAAATCAGCCGCGGCACGGATCGGCGGCTTCGGGGCCGCGGGCATACTGGTCGTCCGTCACCTGCTCCATCCAGGTGACGGCACTACCATTGAGGGATTCCGCCACGGCCACGTGGGTCATGGAGGCCCCCTTCGAGGCGCCATGCCAGTGGCGGACATTTGGCGGGATATTCACCACATCCCCAGGCCTCACCTCCTTGATCGGCCCGCCTTCGATTTGTACCCAGCCACAACCCGAGGTGACGATCAGCGTCTGGCCAAGCGGATGCGTATGCCAGGCTGTGCGTGCGCCTGGCTCGAAGCTCACCGTCGCCCCGCCGACTCGCGCCGGCTCTTCGGCTTGAAACCGCGACTCGACCCGCACGGAGCCAGTGAAGTTTTCAGGTGATCCAGCGGCCGCGGCCTCCGGGTCGTATCTCTGCACAGTAAGCGCGCTGGCGCGGGTTTCCGCTTTCCCTGGCGCAGCGGCTTCGCGAGCCTCGAACACCGCGCGCAGGACTGGCACCGCCGACATCGCATTGGGCCAGCCGGCATAATAGGCCAGGTGCGTCGGAACCTCGGCGACCTCGGTTCGTGTCAAGCCATTGTCCATCCCGCGGCTTGCATGGAATGGCAGTTGCTCGGCTTTGCCCATCGCGATGAGCCCGGCGATGGTGACAAGGCTGCGGTCGCGCGCTGAAATTTGCGGCCGTCGCCAAAGATCGCCGAAGAGCACCCGGTTGGTGTATTCCGCGAGCGCCGGAACGACAGGGCCGGTCGACGTATCGACGCTCGCTGCCCTTGCCGCCTCGGAAGCTGGATCGAGTTCCAGTGGCTGCCCCGCCTCGGCCGCAACCGGCTCGATCCCGCGCTTATCGAAAACCTCCTTTGTCTCGTTGACGGCGGAAATGGCGTTCGGCCAACCGGAGTAGAAGGCGAGATGGGTGATGATCTCGCCGATCTCGCTTGGGGTCACGCCGTTGTCGAGCGCCCGACCGACATGCCCGCCCACTTGGGCAATCCGACCCGACGCAATCAGAGCCGAGACCGTGACGATGCTGCGATCACGAGGCTTGAGCTCGTCGCGCAGCCAGACGTCGCCGAACAGAAGCTCGTCCGTGTAATCTCCAAGACCAGGTGCCACGACATAGACCTCCGGCGGTGCGATCCGGCCTGCGGGCCGCTCCTGCGCCTCGCCGACAGAGGCGGCGAGCGACGAGATCATGAGGGAAGCCGCGAGTTTCTTCATGAGGAGATTCTCCATTCCTGATCCAGATTTGCATTCGATGACGAGGCTCTTGGATGTCGCGAGGCGCGGCAGCGGGGAAGACGATTGCTCCCCGAGAACGACAGCCACGCTCATATCTCGGGCAAACCCGGAAGCAGCTTGTCGAGTGTGATCGGATAGTCGCGCACGCGCACGCCCGTGGCGTTGTAGATCGCATTGGCGATCGCCGCGCCGACCCCGCAGAGGCCGAGCTCGCCGACGCCTTTGGCCTTCATTGGCGACGAAATCGGATCGGTCTCGTCGAGAAAGATCACCTCCTGGTGCGGGATGTCCCCATGGACCGGCACCTCATAGCCGGCGAGATCATGGTTGACGAAGAAGCCGTGGCGCTTGTCGACCGCAAGCTCCTCCATCAGCGCCGCGCCGACGCCCATGGTCATGGCGCCAATGACCTGGCTGCGCGCCGATTTGGGATTGAGGATGCGACCGGCCGCGCAAACAGCGAGCATCCGCCTCACGCGGATCTCCCCGGTTGCAGCGTCGACACCGACTTCAACGAAGTGAGCAGCAAAGGTCGATTGCTGGTACTGTTTGGCGAGGTCGCCATATTCTATCGCGTCCTCGGCGACGAGGCCTGCTTCGCCTGCGGCCTCGGCGAGCGAAACGCTGCGATTGCCCAAGCGGACATTGCCATCCTCAAAAACGGCGTCGGCGGAGTTGAATCCAAGCTTTTGCGTCACCGCCTCGCGTAGCTTGACGCACGCTGCATAAACGCCTGATGTCGAGTTGTTGGCGCCCCATTGTCCACCCGAGCCGGCCGAAACCGGGAAGATCGAGTCGCCGAGCCGCACCACCACCTTGTCGAGCGGCACGCCCATCATCTCCGCCGCCGTCTGGGCGATGATCGTGTAGCTGCCGGTGCCTATATCGGTCATGTCGGTCTCGACAGTTACGGTGCCAGGACGATCGAGACGAACGCGCGCGGCAGACGTCGTCAGAAGGTTGTTGCGAAAACCCGCGGCAACACCCGCACCAATCAGCCAGCGCCCCTCGCGGACCCGGCCCGTCATGGTGCCGCCGGTCTGGACGTCGCGTGTCTTCCAGCCGAAGCGTTCGGCGCCGGTGCGCAGGCACTCGACCAGCTGGCGCTGCGAGAACCGGCGATCCGGGTTCGAAGGATCGACCTGGGTATCGTTGAGAATGCGGAATTCGATCGGATCGATGTCGAGCTTTTCCGCCATCTCGTCCATCGCGATCTCGAGAGCCATCAAGCCCGGCGCTTCACCCGGCGCACGCATCGCATTGCCTTCAGGCAAGTCGAGTACGGCAAGCCGCGTGGCGGTCATGCGGTTGGCGCCGGCATAGAGCAAGCTGGTCTGCTGAACCGCATTCTCTGGCCCGCCGCCGGGCAGGTCGCCAGACCAGCTTTCATGACCGATCGCGGTGATCTTGCCGTCGCGGGTCGCGCCAATGCGGATACGCTGGATCGTTGCCGGTCGATGCGTGGTGTTGTTGAACATAAAAGGTCGCGCAAGCGCCACCTTCACCGGCCGCCGGGCGGCGCGTGCGCCAAGGGCTGCAAGCACCGCATCGGATCGCACGAACAGCTTGCCGCCAAAGCCGCCGCCGATGAACGGCGAGATAAGGCGAATGTTCTCCTTGGGGATGCCGAGGGTCTTGGCCATGTCCCCCGTACTCCAGGCGATCATCTGGTTTGACGTCCAAAGCGTGAGCTTGTCCCCGTCCCACGCGGCCATCGATGCATGCGGCTCCATCATCGCGTGCCCTTGATCGGGTGTGGTGTAGGTCGCATCAAGCTGGACCGGCGCACTGGCAAAGACGCTGACGAAGTCGCCGACCGCAGTATCAGGCGTGGCCTCCGGCACGACCGCGGAATCCTTGGCGCTCGCGAGGTCGAACGCGCCCTGGGCCCTGATATAGTCGACGCGGAGCGACTGCGCCGCGGCGCGCGCCTGTTCGAACGTCTCGGCGACGACGAGCGCAATCGCTTGATGATAATGCTGGATGTCGGGACCGCCGAGCAGCTTGGCTGTGTTCCAGTCACCCTTGCCGAGTTTGCCGGCGTTTTCAGCCGTGACGATGGCCAGCACGCCTGGCGCGGCCTTGGCATGGGTCAGATCGATCGAGGCGATCCGGCCCTTGGCGATGGCCGAGCCGACCACATAGCCATAGGCCTGGTTGGGTACGACATCGTGCCATTCATAGGCATAGGGCGCGGTGCCTGTGGTCTTGAGCGGACCGTCGATCCGGTCGGTAGGCTTGCCGACGACCTTGAGCTGGTCGATCGGGTTCGTCGTAGCGGGGGTATCGAATCTCATGAATCAGCTCCTTGCTTCCGCCAGAACCGCAGCGAGCGTGCGCTCGACCAGCGGCAGCTTGAATGCATTTTCATGCGTCGGCCTGGCATCGGCGAGCAGTTGCGCACTCACGGCCCTGGCGCCGCGCGGCATCTCGGTCTCAGCTGCCTCGACACGCCACGGCTTGTGCGCCACGCCGCCGACAGCGATGTGCCCGGTGCCGTCGCGCTGTACGATTGCGCCGACCGAGACCAGTGCGAAGGCATAGGAAGCCCGGTCGCGCGCCTTGTGATAGATCTGCGTTCCGCCCACCGGTCTGGGCAGCGTGACTGCGGTGATCAACTCGCCGGGCACGAGTACGTTCTCGACATGCGGCGTGTCGCCGGGCAGCCGGTGGAATTCAGCGATGGGTATGCTCCGCGCCGTGCCGTCGGGGCGCACCGTCTCCACGGTCGCATCGAGCGCGCGCATCGCCACTGCCATATCGCTCGGGTGCGTCGCGATACAGGCATCGCTTGCGCCGATCACGGCATACTGACGGCTGAACCCGCCAATCGCCGCGCACCCGCTGCCGGGCTTGCGTTTGTTGCATGGCTGGTTGGTGTCGTAGAAATAGGGGCAACGCGTGCGCTGCAGCAGGTTGCCCGCGGTGGTCGCCTTATTGCGCAGTTGGCCCGAGGCGCCGGCGAGCAGCGCGCGAGAGAGCAGGCCGTAGTCGCGTCGCACGCGCTCGTCAGCGGCGAGATCGGTGTTGCTCACCAGGGCGCCGATGCGCATCCCACCCTCGGTCGTCGTTTCGATCTTGTCGAGCGCCAGGCCGTTCACATCGATCAGGTGCGTCGGCGTTTCGATTTCGAGCTTCATCAAATCGAGCAGGTTGGTGCCGCCGGCAATGAACTTGGCGCCTTGCGTGCTCGCCGCTGCAGCGGCAGCTTCGGCGGGTGAGCTCGCGCGCTCATAGGTGAAGGATCTCATGCCGGCCTCCCGGCGACTTCGGTTATCGCCTCAACTATGTTGGAATAGGCGCCGCAACGGCAGATGTTGCCGCTCATCCGCTCGCGCAGCTCGCCGGCAGTTGCCTGCGGTGCCGCGGTCAGATCTTCGCTCACATGGCTCGGAATGCCGGCCTCTATCTCGGCGAGCACCGCCACGGCGGAGCAGATCTGCCCGGGCGTGCAATAGCCGCACTGATAACCGTCATGCTTGACGAAGGCGGCCTGCATCGCGTGCAGGTTCTCCGGCGTGCCGAGCCCTTCGATGGTGGTGACGGTGTCGCCTTCGTGCATCACCGCGAGCGTCAGGCATGAATTGATCCGTTGGCCGTCGACCATCACCGTGCAGGCGCCGCACTGGCCATGATCGCAGCCCTTCTTGGTGCCGGTGAGATGCAGGTGCTCGCGCAACGCATCGAGCAGCGTGGTGCGCGTATCGAGGTCCAGTTCGCGGGCCTGGCCGTTCACGGTGATGGCCACTTTCGACATGGCAGGCTCGCCGACGGCGGAACGCACATCGCGAGCTTGAGCGTTCGCCACGGATGGCGCCGCGGTCATCGCCGCGGAAGCGGCTCCTGCCATCAACAGATACCGTCTGGTGATACTAAAGTCTCCGGAGGTCGTCATGTCGCTTTTGATCCTCTTCTCTGTCAGAGCGAGCACATCAATGGCTGCTGAAGGCGTGCAGATTTTCGGCAACGTCCTGTTGGTCGTCGCGATCGGGACAGAGGTGTCCCAAGGGGAAAGATAGTTTGAGCAGCGCTCGCGATTAGGGGCTCAATTCCGCATGCTCTTATGCGTGAGCTTCATGAATGCCGATGCGCAGCCCATTCGGAGCAGCACGGTTTTACGTGCGCTGCAGCCAAGCTCGCGGCGTCACAATCACACTAGCCAAGGCGGCTCAAGGCGTCCTCGGCATGCGCCGTGACGCCGCATTTCAGGCAATCAGGTTCGAAAGATGGATGGGCGACGAATGCCGGAGCTGGAATTTACGATCTTTCCAACCGAGCCCTAATCTCGTTTCCGTTCAGGACGACGACCGGGGTTCCCAGTGCCTCGACCAATTCAGAGTTCAAATGGGCAATTGCTTCGGCATGTCCGACCATTGGCGGACACTCGCCGGAACAATAGATGGTCGAGTTGGTTGTCTGGAGAATTCTCAGGAGCGAATCGAACAGGCGACCATCGGAAGTCGGGCGCGCCACCGTGAACCCGGAACACCGCAACGCGTCATTCGGGTCGAGATCCAGATAAAGCTCGGTTTGGTCCAATGCCGACGAAGAGTCCTGATAGGTAACGGTCCAGCGTGAGAATTCAGGATCGCGGCTGGTGATGAACGGCGCGAAGGCTTCGCTCACCGTCGACGTCGGGAAATGGCTCTGCTCGCCGTTTTCAAAACAACTGAGATATGCCTCGAAGCTCATCCCGATTGCCTCAGTGGTCTAAAGAATCTCGGTCTTGGCGATGTGGATGCCGAAGCCCTCGAGGCCGACATAGTGGCGTTCGCGCGAGGCGATCAGGTTGATCGAAGAAATGCCCAGATCCTTCAGGATTTGCGCGCCAAGGCCGATCTCGCGCCATTCGCTTTCGCGGCGGCGCGCCTCTTCATGGTCCTCGCGGTCGCCGGCAGCCGGTCGGTTGCGCTCCTGATGGGCGACGCCGACTGAGCCTTCGCGCAGATAGACGATGACGCCGCGTCGGCGCTCGCCCATCGATTTCATGATGCCGTCCAGCCTGTGGCTGGTACCGAAGACGTCCGTCACCACGTCCTCGGAATGCAGCCGCACCGGCACTTCCTCGCCGTCACGGATGTCGCCGAAGACGATCGCCACATGGTGCATCGAGTCCCAGGGCAGCGTGTAGGTGAAGACCTGCGCCTTGCCGCCAGGCGTATCGATGTCCGAACACGCGACACGCTCGACCAGCGTTTCCTTGCGCTGGCGATAGGCGATCAGGTCAGCGACCGAAATCTGCTTCAAACCGTTCTTTTCGGCGAAGGCCTGTACCTGCGGGCCGCGCATCACGGTGCCATCATCATTGACCAGCTCGGAAATGACGCCGACCGGCGGCAGGCCGGCAAGCTTGCACAAATCGACCGCGGCTTCGGTATGGCCCGAACGCATCAGCACGCCGCCTTCGCGCGCAATCAGCGGAAAGATGTGGCCGGGGCGGACGAAATCCGACGCGCCGACATTGCCGTTGGCAAGGTTGCGCACGGTCAATGTGCGGTCGTCGGCCGAAATGCCTGTTGTGGTGCCGTGCTTGAAATCGACGCTGACGGTGAAGGCGGTGGTGTGGGCCGAATCATTGTCGGCGACCATCGGCGAAAGATTCAGGCGCTTGGCTTCCTCGCGCGGCATCGGCGTGCAGACGATTCCGGAGGTGTTGCGGACGATGAACGCCATCTTTTCCGGCGTGCAGTGAACGGCGGCGACGATCAGGTCGCCCTCGTTCTCGCGCCCGTCATCGTCCATGACGACGACGATCTCGCCGCGTTCGAAGGCGCGCAAGGCTTCGACGATTTTCTTCTGGTCGTAAGGCATGAACGCTCGCTAGCTGTGAGCTTTCGGGAGGTTGTCCATTCGGACCGGACCGGGGAGACTGGAGTTACCAGGCTTCAGCACTCACCGGAGGGTCCGAATGAACA